>JAJRXV010000008.1 GCA_024276115.1 Deltaproteobacteria bacterium | reverse complement strand
GAGTACGATTTTGAGAACATCTGCCTGACAGGTGAGGTGTCGAACTTCAGGGTTCCGGCGTCCGGGCATCATTACTTCACGCTCAAGGATAAGGGCGCGCAGATAAAAGCGGTGATGTTCCGCCAGACCAACATGTATATGAAGTTTGTACCGAAAGACGGTATGCAGGTGCTCGGGAAGGGGCGGCTGTCGGTCTACGCGCCGTACGGTACGTACCAGATAATCCTTGACTACTTAGAGCCCGCAGGGGTCGGCGCGCTGAAACAGGCGTTCGATGACCTCAAGAAGAAGCTCGCCGCTGAAGGCCTTTTCGATACCGTGCGAAAAAAAGAGCTGCCGGAGATGTTGATGACCGTCGGGGTCGTCACATCACCGACCGGCGCTGCGATACGTGATTTCATCAGCGTCACCGAGCGCAGGGACTCAAACCTGCGTGTGATTATATATCCGGCGAAGGTGCAGGGCGTCGGCGCGGCGCAGGAGATCGCCGCCGGGATAGAGTACTTCAACCGGGCAGAGAATGTAGACGCGATCGTGCTGACGCGCGGTGGCGGATCGTTTGAAGACCTTTTCTGCTTCTCCGAAGAGATCGTCGCGCGTGCTATAAGCGCGTCAGAGTTGCCAATAATCAGCGCCGTCGGGCATGAGATCGACTACTCGATATCTGACTTTACCGCGGACTTGAGAGCGCCTACGCCATCGGTCGCGGCTGAGATAGTGATAGGGCGGAAGGAAGAGCTCGACCATAAAATATCTAACTATGCTGAAATGTTACAAAGCATGATGCGAGAAAGCCTGTTTGACTACCGGCACAGGCTCGAGTATTGCAAAAAAGCGCTCGGTACGCCAAGACGTGTGATTGACGACATGAGGCTACGGCTCGACAGCATCATAGCGCACCTCATCACCAGCGTGAAGGCGAACATGAACCGGGCGCGGGCACAGGTAGAGCTTAACATTGAGTCGCTGCACCGATCGTCACCAAAAGTCCTGTTTTTGAGGCAGGAGAACAGGTTGAACATGTTGCGGCAGAGTCTTGAGAGCGGAATGCTCGAAAAAATAAGCGGTAGCGACCAGAAGTTGAAGGAGCTTACCGAGAGGCTGAAACATGCCAACCCATACAACCTGCTTAAACATGGGTACAGCGTCGCGTACTTAAAGGAGACACAAAAAATATTGAAGAACGTAAAAGATATAAGAGAAGGCGCGTTATTAGACGTAAAACTCGCTGAGGGGAGTTTTGAGTGTAGCGTTACGAAGGTTTATCACGATGAATAAATTATATATATACAGCTTGACGCTGTTGCTGATGCTGTTCCCGAGCGCGGCTCTTAGCGATGCCGTAGCCGCGGCAGCAGATTCGGTAACTATAGAAATATCGCAGACGCCGTCAGAGATACCACCCGGAGACGCGGTTCTTATCAACCTCAAGCTCTCAAATAACGCCGCGATGGTCTCAGGAAAGTGCTATAAGCATGATGTATATTTTATGAAACAGGGCGACACAAATGAGTACTTCGCGATAGTCGGTACCGATGTAAGCCAGAAGGGCGATCACGTTAAGCTATCGATAATAGTGAACTATCATGACAGCGAGATTGAAAGCTTTGACTTTGATATCAGCCTCATCGCGGTAGAGTACCCGGTGGAAAAATTAACTGTGGCGAAAAAGCTCGTAACGCCGCCGAAAAAAGCCAACAAACGCCTCGCCGAAGAGCGGAAGCTTGTTAAAGCGGCGTACGCAAAGACCACGCCGGAACCAGAGTTCTCCGAGCCTTTCATCATGCCACTCAACACGAAGTTCTCCAGCACATTCGGAAGGCGCCGTATTTATAATGGAGTGCCGAAAGCGCCGCACAACGGGCTCGACCTGCGCGGAAATGTCGGTAAGCCAGTGAAGGTCTCCAACACCGGTACGATCGTGATGGCGCGCGACCTCTATTTTACGGGGAACACGATGATAGTGAGCCACGGGCTCGGACTGCATACGGCATATTTTCACCTGAGCAATATGAACAAAAAAGTAGGTGATAAAGTGAAGCGCGGCGATATAATCGGTAAGGTCGGGATGACCGGCCGTGTGACCGGACCGCATCTGCACTTCGGTGTAAAGATGAATGGGCTTTATGTCAACCCGCTTTCGGCGCTGGATGTTTTTAATGATTATTATTCGCGGAGCCGGTAAACACGCACGATCATGACTTCGGGGGGTGACATGGTTCTTACACGTTGATTATAAAACAAACCATCACCTCTGAACGTCAACACCATCTTCTTTTATCAAGCCGTCATGCCACGCTCTCATCTGCGATCCGGAGTCAAAATAATTCAAAAACTTTTAGTCCCGGGCTCTTTATGGGACTGTTGCCAAATAGAAAATTCTCACTGTTTTCAAAAAAGCCATCGCTGTAAGTACCTGTAAAAAAAAGGGTACGACCAACGGGAGTGAGGGGGAATTCCCCATAAATTGTATTGGGCAACATGCCCCTTAGCTCTTTTCGATTGACTTAATCAAAAAATGTTTTTATATTGAACATTGTAAATCAATAATAAAAAAACTCAGGGGGCAACAAATGGCAACTAAAGCGAAGTTTAATAAGAAAATGACGTTTGCGCAGGCGCTGAAAAAACATAAAGACGCCGGTAAGGTATTAAAAAAGCTCGGGCTTCACTGTACATCATGTATGGGCGCGTCTGAAGAGTCGCTAAAGCTTGGGGCGATCAATCACGGCATGGACCCTGATGAACTTGTAAGCGCGCTTAATACGCAATGCAAATAATTTTTTCGGTTCGATAAAAAGGGGTAGACCATAAAGGCTCTCTTTGAAATAAATTCACTCCTTATTCACGCGATGACGTACGTCAAAAAAGATGGTTTTAAGAACCTTCGATCCACAAAAGGGCTTGAGAAACTTATCACCGCAAAGGCTGAGATAGCGCGAAGTATCGCGCGCGCGCCTTCTATCAGTGACAAATATCAACTGCTCGCGACCGGTTTTTGTGGCTTTGACAGTTTTGAGGAGGGGCAGAAGAAGCAGGCGCTCACAAAAGCGTGTGTGCTTTTGCAGAGTATCGAGGCAGAGCTGAACAACGCCGATGAGCCGCCACCCCAACCAACCAAAGCGAGGCAGACCCGGCAACCACCCCAATCTCAACCTAAGCGGCTGAGCGTGTATGATACGCTGGCGGCTTACGAAAATTCTGTCAAACGGCTTGCGACCCCGGTGCAGCTCCTGACCGGTGTCGGTCCAAAGCTATCTGAACTCCTGAACAAAAAAGGCATGAAGACGGTCGGGGATGTTTTTACTTACCTGCCGCTAAAATATGAGGACAGGCGCGCTGTAAAGCGGATCGCCGAGCTTGAGACCGGTGAGGTAGCGGTGATCATCGCTAAGGTGGTCGATTTCAGTTTTGTCGGCTATCGGGCGCGTTCGGTGTTCGAGATGGTGGTCTCTGACGCGAGCGGCTCGCTCGTGCTAAAGTGGTTTAAGGCGGGGAAGTACCTCGCGAAGAGCTTCAAGAGGGGTGATCACCTGATGATCACCGGTACGGTCAGGCGCTTCAACCACACCCGCGAGCTACACCACCCAGAAACGAAAAAAATCACCGTTGGGAGTGATGGCGCGACCAACAGTGACAGTACCGGTTTTTGCGGTATCATCCCGGTATACTCCGAGACCGAGGGGCTCAAGCAGAATACGATAAAGAAGGTAATCGCAGGTGCGATAAAGGATCACCTGCCGGCGTATTTCAGCCCGCTCGACATCGATATAGCGAAAAAACTAAATATGACAGACATAACGACAGCGCTCAAGAACCTGCATCACCCCGAGCCCGATGAGAGCGTCAACCAGCTGAACAGCTACCGGTCAAAATACCATAAACGAGTGATATTTGATGAGTTTTTTTATCTGGAGCTGGCGCTCGCGCTGAGGAAGAAGGGGCGTGTGCTGACAAAGGGTATAAAATTCGCGAACGTTTCCACCTGCTCGACAGAGCTGAAAAAAGTGATACCGTTCAAGCTGACCCGTGCGCAGGAGAAGGTCACGCGCGAGCTCGCCGAGGATATGAGAAGCTCAAAGCCGATGAACAGGCTCCTGCAAGGAGACGTCGGTTCGGGGAAGACGGTCATCGCCCTCTTCGCGCTCTATGTCGCGGCGAAAAACGGCTACCAGGCGGCGATCATGGCGCCGACTGAGATACTCGCGACGCAACATCACAAAAACCTGAAGGAGCATCTCGACAAGCTCGGTGTGACCTGCACACTCCTCACCGGAACGCTCAAAAAGAGTGAACGGACAGCGGCGCTAGAGGCGATAAAGAGCGGGGCTACGCAGGTGGTGATCGGTACGCACGCCATCATTCAGGATAGCGTGGAGTTCGACCGGCTCGGGCTGGCGGTGATTGATGAGCAGCACCGGTTCGGGGTCACGCAACGCGCGACGCTGATGAAAAAGGGACGTGACGACAGCGCGGAGCTTACGCCCGATGTGCTAATAATGACCGCGACTCCGATACCGAGGACGCTCGCTATCACGGTCTACGGCGACCTCGATGTATCGATAATCGATGAGATGCCGCCAGGACGCAAGCCGGTGAAGACAAAAGTATATTACGAGAGCCAGCGCGCGCAGGTGTATGAGCTGATAATGACAGAGCTGAAGGCAGGGCATCAGGCGTACATCGTCTACCCGCTCGTCAGCGAGTCAGAAAAACTCGATCTGATGGACGCGACAAATATGGCGGAACATCTGAGCCGCGATATATTCCCGGAATACTCTGTCGGGCTACTCCACGGCAAGATGAAAGCGGCAGAGAAGGAAGATATCATGCGTCGGTTCAAGGAGTGTGAGATAGACCTTCTCGTCGCGACGACTGTTATCGAAGTGGGGATCGACATCCCGACGGCGTCATTGATGGTGATCGAACATGCCGAGCGTTTCGGGCTCTCGCAACTGCACCAGCTACGCGGGAGGGTTGGACGTGGTGATATACCGGCGAAGTGTATTTTGCTCGCGCAGTACAAAAAGAGTGAGGAGTCGGCGCGCAGGCTCAAGGTGATGGAGCAAACGACCGATGGTTTTTTGGTGGCTGAGGAGGATCTCGCTATCAGAGGGCCGGGCGAACTGCTCGGTACGAGGCAGTCGGGTTTACCGGATTTTCGTGTCGCGAGCCTTATACGTGACCTGCCGATACTAAAAACCGCGCGGGAAGCGGCTTTCGCGCTTGTTCATGATGACCCGAAGCTTGAGAAGGGTGGTAACAAGTTGATAAAAAGTGAGCTGACAAAGCGTATGAAAGGAAGGCTGGGACTTGCGTCAACAGGATAAAGAAGCGTATTTGAGCAAAAAGAGGATTCGCGGGGAGGTAACGCCCGCCGATCTGAAAAAAGCGCACAGCATAAAAAAATACCTACGTAAAAATGGAATAAACACAGTATGCGAGAAAGCGAAATGCCCCAACATAACGAGGTGTTTCGCCAAACCTACCGCTACATTCATCATCCTCGGGAACGCCTGCACGCGAAATTGCGCTTTTTGCGCGGTGGAGAGCGCGAAGGCGCTACCGGTAGAACCGCGTGAACCGCGGAAAATAGCCCGCGCGGCGCGGCGGCTGAAGCTCGATCACGTCGTCATAACATCTGTCACCCGCGACGACCTCACCGACAAGGGGGTATCGCAGTTCGCGAAAACGGTGCGAGAGGTGAGAACGCTGAACCCGCAGGTCACTATCGAGCTACTGACACCGGATTTCCATGGTAATGAAGAGGGTGTAGACGCTCTATTAGATGGTATCGATATCTTCGGTCATAACATCGAGATGGCGCGGCGGCTCTACCCAAAGCTACGCGGGGAGAGCGACTATGACCGTTCGCTGAAACTGCTCAGGCGGGTGAAGGAGCTTCGGCGCGATGGCGTACTGCTGAAGAGCGCTCTGATGCTTGGTCATGGTGAGAGGCGCGAGGAGATTTTAGGGGTGCTTGAGGATCTGCGGCGTGTCGGTTGCGATATTGTTGTGATCGGGCAATACCTCCAACCGACGAAGCGACATACCCCGGTCAAAAAATATATTACAGCCGAAGAATTTAAGTTTTATGAGAAGTTCGCGTATTCCCTCGGGTTTATTAAGGTACACTCCTTCGCTCACGCCCGTAGTTCATATTCGGAATGATTTTTTAGTTGACAACGTGAAATCGCAAGTTATATTTTTATGCAAGTAGTTTGGGTTTGCTAGTGTTATTGTTAATTATTAAGACTCCTGCACAACCTGTAAAACTACTACTGTCGTCCCGAACTGGTTTCGGGATCTACCCGAATTTATTAGAGTTGCCAGATCCTGAAATGAATTCAGGACGACGTTTTTAGGGCAGTGCAGAAGTCTTTTATTATTGTGGGGATGAGAGGGTTATTATGGAAAAATCAACGAAAACAAACAACTCTATTTCAAGAGACAGCTCTATGGTCGAGGATGATTTTTTTGGTTCCTCAAAAATAAGACCGTCGGATTTCGCGACTGTAAAAGAAGGCGATATAGTTCTTGAGTTTGGCACCGGTGTTAGCTCAGAGAGCTTTTTTCTTTCGCACAAAGTCGGCAAGAGTGGTAAGGTAATCAGGATAGACACGTCACCAGAGAGAATCACGTTCGCTCGCAAGTACGCGGAAAAGTACAATATTAGCAATGTTGAGGTGCGCCTTAGCGAATTTGAACGGCTACCGCTTGGAGATAGTTCGGTCAACTACATTTTAGGCTCTGGCGTGGTCAATCATTCTAACAACCGAAGCGAGGTTTTGAAAGAATCGTTAAGGGTCCTCGGTCATGGCGGGCAGCTTTCCATTTCTGACATAGCACTGAAAAGAAAGCTCCCGAAAAAAGTGAGGACGACTTTTGATGGTATTGCAGGAGCGGCGCTAGAGATGATATCAATCGATGAGTACACAAATATACTAGAAGAAGTCGGTTTTAAAGATGTCTGCATTACCATCGAGGGCGCGTCTATTAAAGATGTACCAAACATTGATGATAAGCTCGCGGGAAAAATGATGGCCGCGTTTGAGAATGGTGATGATTTCGACAATTATTTCATCAACATCCATGTGAAAGCGACTAAGTGTACTTAGAGGGGGCTGTTGAATCCTGAGGCCTCTCCTCCCTTTGCTCCCGATCAGCTAGAAGTTCATAAAGTCCTTGGGGATGACGCTAGAATAACGCGTGGGGTATCCCCATTTTTTGTCACTTCTTGACATTAATAAATAATCTATTAAAATTATACTATTAATTGGATTTTCTGGTTTAACAGTTGTATAATTAATTCCTGCGATAAAAAAATATTTATATATTTTATATGAGAGTTAAATGGGCAACAAGCAAATAAACTTGAAAAACTACACACTGATCTTTATCAGCGCCTGGACTATTTTTGTCGCGATTGTTCTCTCTACCCACTTTAAGAGTATCAAAGACGCGACTACCAAGATGGCCACGAACGAAGCCCGAACACATATCTCGAGAGATCAGGCTTTCCGCTATTGGGGCGCTTCACACGGTGGCGTGTACGTACCGGTTACAAAGCGAACCGAACCGAATATTTACCTTGAAGGTCTGGTGGATGAGCGCGATATAGAGACCCCGGCAGGGAAAAAACTTACTCTGATGAACCCGGCATACATGGTGCGGCAGATGAGCGAATATTATTCCGAGCTTTATGGTATCGGTGGTCACATAACCAGCCTCAAACTGCTTAACCCGGATAACGCGCCGACTCCATGGGAGCGCGAGGCGTTGATGCGATTCGAAAATGGAGATAGCGAAGCGTTGGAGATAATTGACGATAAGTTACACTTCATGATACCTCTGCTCACGAGAGAGTCGTGCTTAAAATGCCACGGCAATCAGGGATACAAAGTCGGGGATGTTCGGGGAGGTATAAGCGTTGAGATATCACTTGCTCCGTATTACGCGATAGAAAGGGCTGAGTATAAAACGCACATTATATCGTACAGTATTTTGTGGTTTTTGGGGGCGATTGGCATCTTTTTCGGACTTAAGCGTTTAAATCTAAACATTTGGGAGAGAGATAGCGCGTATGCCGAACTTAACCTGTATAAAACAGGCTTGGAGCAGTTGGTGGATGAGCGTACAAAGGCGCTAAAGAACGCTAACAATTCGCTAGAAGAGACGATTAAGGAAGTCGAGCTGGCGAATACTGAACTCAAAAGATTTACCGATATGGTGTCGCATGACCTGAAGAACCCCATAACAAGTATTCTTGGGATGTCTGAGCTGTTGATGGACCGGTATGATGATAAACTTGATGAGATGGGTAAAAACTTTCTGCACCGGATAAGTGCTAACACTGCATTGATGAACGAGCTGATTGATGATCTTCTTGAATTATCTCGCATTGGTAGTGTTAATGTAAAAACCGAAGAAATCGAAATCTCCGATATCATTATTCAGATAAGGCTTGAAAATCAGAAACAGATCGCCGATGAAAATATAACGATTGTTTTTGATGAGAACATTCCGAAAGTCAGGTATTCCAAGATAAGGTTATACCAGCTCTTTTCGAACCTGATAAAGAACGCTATAAAATTTTCGAGAGACGATCTACCGCTAAAGATAGAAATTGGAGTCAATAGTAACGAAGAGGAGTTTATCTTCTATATAAAAGATAACGGCATAGGTATCAGCCCAGAAAATAGGGAGAAAATCTTCGAGATGTTCAGCCGCTTGAAAGTCAAAGAGGTCGATGGCACCGGTGTCGGGCTCGCGATAGTAAAAAAGATCATCGCGGAGAACAAGGGGCGTCTATGGGTAGAAAGCGAAGTCAATAGAGGAGCCACCTTCTTCTTTACTGTCTTGAAAAAACAACATGTGGGCATCTCACATTCAAGGGGAATTATTAGTTGAGCATTAAAGACCTGTTTCACCCAAAGTGGAAGCATTCAGACTGGCATGTCAGAAAAATGGCGATAAAAAATATCAAAGATCAGGCAACCCTCGCTGAAATCGCGCTGACTGATAAAAGTGACAACCTGCGTGAATACGCGCTCGATAAACTGAGTGATGACACATTTCTTATCCAGGTGATAAAAGACGCTGACGATATAGATACCAAAAAAATCGCAATCGATAAGATAGCTGACGAAGGGCTTCTCGAAATATTCGCGAGAGGAGACGATAATGTTGAAATCCGCCTCGCCGCGATAAGCTGTCTCACCAATGAAAGCATTATCGCTGACATAGCACAGCACGATATTGACAAAAATGTCCGGCGTTTCGCGCTCGGAAAACTCACCGATGACACGACCATAGCTGATATAGCGATGCACGATAAAGACGCGAGCATCAAAAAAATCGCGATGAGAATGGTGAAAGATGAAGAACTGCTCGCTCCAATGCTTCTGGTCGATATCGCGAAAAACGCTACTGACAGTGACATCAGGGCGGATGTGGTGAAAAAGCTCGAGGATGAGAAGGTATTGCTCGATATCGCTCTCAGCGACCCGTCAATGACTGTCCGAACTGTCGCTATTGAGAAGATAAGCGATGAGACTATGTTGGTTGAGCTCGTGAAAAAAGCGATTGATGAAGAAGTTAGAGAGAGTGTTGTCAACAAACTCTCTGACGAAAACGCGCTCGCTAACATCGTGATGACCGACCAGTCTGAAGAGGTCAAGTGGGCGGCGTTAGAAAAAGTGAATTCTGAAGTGCTACTGGCTGAGATAGCGAAAAACGACTCTGACTGGCGTGTCTGGCAATCTACCACCGGTAAACTAAAAAACGAGATGCTGATTTGCGATATCGCGCTTCACGCGCTTTACCCCGGAAGCCGTTTTGCCGCCGTAAAGAGATTGAGCGACAAAACAATGCTGGCGAGAGTAGCGAGAAGCTCAAATGATGAGCAGGTGCGGCTCTTCGCGGTTAAAAAAATGCTCTAAAACTACTCCCCCGCTATATCCGCGCCCTCTATCAATATCGACGGCGACGCACTCTTGTCATAAAACCGCAGGTCATTCGCCACATCTACAACACTGTTCAACAGCTTGAAAATATTACCTGAATATACCAACCCTCGTACCGGGAACGCTATCGCGCCTCCCTCGACAAAAAAGCCCGAAATACCGATAGAAAAATCTCCTGAGATAGGGTTCGCTGTGTGAAGCCCCATCGCCTCGGTTATTATCAGACCGCGCACCATGTCGCGCTCAAGCTCTTCGAGGCTCTTTGTTCCGGGCTCAAGATAAAAATTCGTGTGTCCGACACTCGGTGGTGCGCTGAAAGATGTCTTTATGCTGTTCGCGCTGTTCGTGATCCCCATTTTTTTGCTCGTGTAAATGTCTGACAGGTAGCTTTTAAGCACGCCTTCCTGGACTACGACCGTCTTTTGTGACGGACTCCCCTCAGCATCAAACGGAAATGTCGCCAACCCGCCATCATAAAGCGGGTCATCCACGATAGTCACCTTTTCGCTCAGTATCCGCTCACCGATCTTACCGGCCAGCGATGATTTCTGTTTGAGAACATAATCGGCGTAAAATGAAGTCGCCAGCACGGATAGCAGCTCAGAAGCGACAATCCGGTCAAGTATCACCGGCATCTTACCGCTCTTTATCATGCGGGCGTTGAGACTCTCACACGCCTTTTTCGCGGCTGTCCTGCCGACCTCACCGGGGTCGAGCTTGTCGAAATAATTACTAAAATCACTCTCCCAGCTTATCTCGGTCTCCTTCCCATCACTCGCGACGACGATCGCGGCGTAAGAGAAATACGTCTTGTTATGCGAGCAGTCGATACCGAGGGAATTGAAGAGCCGGATATTCTTGTTCGATTGCGAAAACTCAAGCTTCCGCGCGCTCACAACACGCTCGTCATAACCATACGCCGCGTCCTCAAGCGTCTTTAGCGCGTCCACCTTCGCCTCAAACGGGATATCAGCGAGCTTCGGGTCGAGGTCACGCACCGTCGGCAAAGTGTCATAATCCTTCGTGGCGAACCGGTTACAGTCGTCCGCCTTTGTGCTGGCCGATGTCATGAAGGCGTTCTCCACCATCATCTTTATACCATCAGCCTGAAACTTCGTGCAATACGAAAAGCCTATCCGGTCGTCCTTTAAGACCCGGAGCGAAACGCTTTTGTCTGCCGCCTGCTCAAGCGAATCGACCTGCTTATCCTTCAACTCAATAGTCAAGTCTTCAGACTCTAAGAATAAAAGCTCATAATCAGAGACTCCCTTCGTAGACAGCTCATTCCCGACCAACTCTATTATTTCATTATTCCGCATGGTTATCTCCCGCATAGTTTCTTTTTTATTGTTTATCCTGTCGCTAACGGCAACCTGCATCTGGGCGCCACACAGGGTGCGCCCCTACATCTACAACACTCACGGTATATTCTGCGTCGGTACTCCGTCTAGTTTCAGCTCCGAGGTTGAGTAGCCATCGACAATAATTCTCCCGAGTTCAGCTGAGTCCTTTTTATCATAGTTAAATGGTCCTATCTTCTCAAAGCTGTCAGCGCCCCAGTAATTGTACTTCGCGTCAACATCGTCAGCCTGCTCGACGGTGAGGTTATACTTCGCGTTGTTGTATATATTGTTACCATTTATCAAAGCTTTTGTGTTCTCGATGAGGATGCCGTCATCCCCATTCAACATGATGAAACTGTTTTTTATCGTCGCTTCAGAGTTATGTAGCGAGAGCCCATCCTCCATGTTGTTCAGCACCATACTGTTTGTTATGTTGATCGTCGAGTCCTGCGCGGTGACACCGGCTCGACAGTCAACGAGCAGGCTTTTATCGATATTCAGTGTGGAGCCGCGTGTTTGGAACGCCGGCATGGTCATCCTGAAAATCATGCTGTTTATGAAATTCACCTCGCTGTAAACACAGCGGATACCGATATTGCCATCAGTAATCTTCGTGTCCTCGATCGCCACTTTTGAGTCGCGGAACTGAATCCCCTGACTGTTATGGTGGATGTTTGTGCCCTTTATGCTGATCGTCGAGTCCTGAAACTGCACAGCGAGGAAGTTGTAGCGCAACTCACAATCGACGAGGTTCATCTCTGAAAAATGCGAGTGAAAACCGCGTAGTGAATACTCGACAATGCAGTTTTTGAATATATTCCGCCGCCCCTCAGAGACCATCATGTTCACCGCGATCCAGTCGCCTGGCCGCTTCACTTTTTCAGCCGAGGTAAAAAGTATCGGCTTCTCCTTTGTCCCCAAGGCGACCACCTCTCCTTTGATGTAAATCTCGTTCTCACCGAGACCGTTGTTAGTCGTATCACGTTTCTCGAACATGATCACCGTACCGGGCTCGATCGTAAGAGTGACATCCTCGAACACAGTCAGAACATCTTTGATTAGCACGACGCCGTGCCAGGTGACGCTCTCCATTATCGTCTCGTTACCGTAGACAAAATCCGGCTCGGCGCATCGCCCCATCTGAGGTAGTAGCGCAAGCATCGCTATAATCAGAAAAAATATTTTAAGATTTGATTCGAGTCTCTTCAACATTCACTCCCTATACATTTTTTGCATACCAAAACGTTACCCCTAGCCCATCGACGTGACTCTTATAACCTCTTCAACGGTTGTCACTCCAGCGAGGAGTTTTCTTATTCCCGACTCCCGAAGGGTACTCATACCGAGCTTTCTGGCGGCTTTTTTAATAACGGTCGCGTCTTCTTTGAGCGCGATATGTTTCTTGATCTCGTCGCTGACATCTAATATCTCGTATATCCCGGTTCTGCCGCGGTAGCCAGTGTGCCTGCATTTAACACAGCCTTCACCCTGCTTCACCGTTATCGGTTTGCCGGTTTTGCTCTTGATTCTCAACGATGCCTGCTCCACATCGGTCATAGGCCGCGCGAAAATACAGCTCGGGCATATCGTCCTGACTAGCCGCTGCGCCATCACCCCTGTGAGAGTCGATGATATCAAAAAAGGCTCGACACCCATATCTATCAGCCTCGTGATGGAGCTGGCCGCGTCGTTCGTATGCAGTGTACTCAACACAAGATGCCCGGTGAGAGCGGACTGGATAGCGTTTTGCGCCGTCTCTAAGTCCCGTATCTCTCCGACCATTATTATGTCGGGGTCTTGACGCAGTATCGTCCTGAGCGCCGTGGAAAAAGTGAGACCGACTGACGGTTGCACCGCTATCTGGTTGAACTCCTCGCATACCATTTCGATCGGATCCTCGATAGTCGTGACATTGTTCGCTTCTGTCGATATCTTCTTGAGCGCGGAGTAGAGCGTCGTCGTCTTACCGCTACCGGTTGGACCGGTGACGAGTATTATGCCATGCGGCTGAGTGATAAACGACTCAAAAAGCTTGTACTCACTCGTGGTGAACCCAAGTTCCTGTAAGTCCTGCATAAGTATCTCGGGGTCGAATATCCTCATGACCACCTTCTCCCCGAAGACAACCGGGAGCGTCGATACCCTTAGTTCAACCTCACGCCCCTGGTGGGCGGTCTTTATTCTGCCGTCCTGCGGGCGTCTTTTTTCGGCTATATCCATCCGCGCGAGGGTCTTGATTCGCGACACGATCGCGTTATGCACCGCGCGCGGCACAGTGTGAAGCTTGTGCAAGACACCATCTATACGGATGCGGGTCTCACTGTGATCCCGCTTCGGTTCTATATGTATATCGCTCGCTCTCTGCTCAAAAGCGTAATGAAACATGTAATCGACCGCGTTTATGATATGCTGATCTGTCGATTCTATGTCCGAGACATCTTTTATTTTTATGTACTGTTCTAGGTTTTGGATATCAAAAGAACCGGTAAGTTCCTTTTCCGCCGCGATGACAGAAGACCTGAAACCGTAAAACTCAGTGATAGTCTTCATGATATCGGTCTTCGCGCTCACCACCATGTTTATCTTCAGCGTGGTCACTTTTTTCAGGCTGTCGAGCATCACCATGTCAAAAGGATCCGCGACCGCTATCATAACAGTATCATTCGTAATATCCACCGGTATCACTGTATGGTTTCTCGCGAACGCCCGCGGGAATATCTTGGTTATCTTGTTTACATCGAGTTTTAGCGGGTCGATCTTTTTGTACTCGAGCCCGGCGTACTTCGCGATCGTTATCATAACGCTCTCTTCGGTCAGGTTCGGCGCGTTCTCTCCGAGCATGGCGCCGATCGAGACGATAACATCGGGTATCGATACATTGAGAGCGCCCGCTTTTATTTTGCTACCCTTGTTTTTCGCCTCTAGCCGCATCCGCTGTTGAAGCTTTTTTTGTTGTGAGTTGAAGTTCTGGAGGAAAAACTTTTTTTGATCTATGCCGATGACATTGTCAACAGCCAAAAGATCAATAAGAGTGCTGATGTTCAGGAATTTTGTCATAGTCGAACCTTATTCCACCCGCTTGTCACTTGACAGCCGCGTCTCTACCGCGTTCTTAATATTAGTCAGAATATAACTTACGATAAATGGATTTTTCAGTGGCGTTACTTTCGGGTTCATCAGGTTAAGCGCCGCGCAGAGAATCGTTTTGACATGCTTCTTCTGGCGCCTGTCAAAGCGGAGAATATCCGCCGCGAACATAAGCCGCTTTACGATAAGATCGAGCTCTGGCAGGATCAGCGTACAAAACACCTCTTCGATCAGCTTCTCCATCTTCCGCTGGACTACCGCCGGTGGGTATTTGGTCTGTATCTCCAAAAATTTATCAGCGAAAACAAATATGTCGCCGCTGACGATAGCCCAAGCATCCATACCACAAATATCATTGACCGTCGCGCTCTTCAGCAGCAACTTCGTATCTTCTTTTATCTTATCGAGGTCATACCCTTTGAACTCAGGTATATGTTCTGCCGGGAGTGTCTCGCACTTCAATATCCGCTTTCGGAATAAGAACTCAGTCGGCAACTCTTTCCCGGCGCTGTTGTTATAAAATATGGCGTTTTCAATAAGCCGCCTGCAATGTTCAAAGTCTATCTTAACGAAATAATCTTCTTTTTTCGCTTTGTTTATGAGTGAGGTGAACTCTTTTTTCGTCATCTGCATACTGCCGAAACAGTCAACTATACCCTCGACTTCGTTTATGAGTACACACAAAACTTCTATCGGTGGTTTCAGCTCTTTTGGGGAGGCAAGCCAGAGTACGTAGTTGCCGCTCACATCGATCATAGAAGAGTAACATATCAGGCTGTTCGCGTCACGCTTGCCAGCGACCGCAAGCTCGCTGTTTATGCCGTTAAGCTCAAGCTTCCGCACCCCCCTCTTCGCGCGCGCTTCTCTCGGGGTACCTTTATGTTCCGCCGCTATCCTGCTAAGAGCTACGACAGATTTATATGTTTTTGTCGAACCGATTATGTCTATCGCCGTGAATGAAAGATCGATATCACCGCTGTGCGACATGATCTCGAGTGTGCTTACTTTCCGGATATCATCGACATCCCGCAGTCGGTTGAGGATAACCTTTTTTTTATGGTACGGTAGCCCGAAGAACCACTCGAGCGCGTTTATAAGCATACTTTCATCATCAGCAGTATCCTCAAAAAACTGATCATTGAAGAGATAAAAGGAGCTTTCGGCATCAGAGAATATCGTTGAAAGTATTGGGCTCGTAATGTCAACATTAAAATTGTACAGAGTGTTGATTATACTCGCCTTCAGGTTGTTCCCGACATTGCGGTTGAGGATAGTGTAAACAAGCGGGTTTACAAATTCATCATAATTGAGGTACTCTATTATGTAGAGGATTCTCATAAGGGTGTCTTCATCGTCAAGACTCAAAAAATCTTGTATTATCAGCGATGTGCTTCTCTTACCGTAGCCCAGAAGCGTCTCGGCCATCTCTTCGAGTTCAGCGAAAGTGATCTTTTTCCGTTTTTTCACTTTGCTCAGGATATCGCTGATCGCTTTGCGGCTCTTCAGTGAGGAGTCGATGCTGAGAACTTTTTCGTCGGCTTTATCAAGCGTACTGACCATTGTTACCTCGTTAAATATTACAAAAAATATTGGCTTTGCCTGAACAAAGCTTTTTCGCTTTGCTCAGAATTTTAGCCATGGGTTCCCGATAAAAACCTTCGGGAATGACGTTGCGGCAACCCTCAGGAATGACGTTGTAGTTTCACGAGGAAGCTGTTTAACGCCCAGACAAGTAGGTCGGATTAAGGAGCTTGCGACGAATCCGACGTCCAATAGATTTTATCAGATTCGCTTCGCTTAATATGACCTACCTAAAACAGATCCTGTTGTTTTTGCTCTTCTTCTTTTTCCACTATTCTCGCGGCGCTGACGACTTTTTCGCCCTTTCCGACTTTTATCACTCTCACGCCTTTTGTGTTCCGACCGATGACAGAAATCTCTTTACAGTTCATCCGTATCAGTTTGCCGCTTGTTGACATGATCATCAGATCGTCTTCATCTGTCACCTTGAGCGTCGCGACGACCATTCCATTCCGGCGGCTGGTATCTATAGTAATAACGCCTTGCCCGCTACGCTTCTGCACTGGGTAGCCTGATATCTTGGTACGTTTCCCGTAGCCGTTTTCGGTGATCGTCAGTATCTTTTCGTCGGTCTCGATATCTATCACCGCGCTTGACACCACTTCATCTTCAGCTTTCAGGCGAATTCCACGAACCCCTTTGGCACTCCTTCCGGTCGGTCGGACATCACCCTCAAGGAACTTGATCGATTTACCTGTACGCGTAGAGAGGAATACCTGTTGCGAGCCGTTGGTAATGTGCGCGCCGATCAGACCATCACCGTCCTCGATCGTTATCGCGATTATACCTCCGCTCCTTGGCCTGCTGTATGCCATAAGGTCGGTCTTCTTCACTGTACCGTTTTTGGTGGCGAGCAGTATATATTTATCCTCGGTGAATTCTTTTACCGGCAATATCGCCGCTATGCTCTCACCGGACGAAAGGTTCAACAGGTTCACAATAGCCTTGCCGAGAGCGGTTCTGCTAGCCTGAGGCAGTTCATGCACCTTGAGCCAGTAGACTTTTCCGGCGTCACTGAAAAAGAGTATATACTGGTGCGCCGAAGCGATAAAGAGCGTATCGACGATATCTTCTTCTTTCGTAGCCGCGCCGATAGCGCCTTTCCCGCCACGCTTCTGACTTCTGTAAACGCTAATCGGATTACGTTTTATGTAGCCGCCGCGCGTGATAGTGATGACCATATCCTCATCGGCTATCAGGTCTTCTATCGTTAAGATCGAGGTATCATGAATCACCTCTGTGCGCCGTTTGTCGGCATAATTTGCTTTTATCTCTTTAAGTTCACCTATTATTATCTCAAGCACCAGTCGCTCATTCGCGAGAAGCTCCTTCAAGTGCTTTATCACCGCCATAATGCGTTTGTACTCTTCGAGTATCTTCTCCTGCTCTAGCCCGGTGAGGCGTTGCAACTTCATGTCCAACACCGCCTGAGCCTGTACCATAGACATCTTGAACCGGAATATCAACCGATCCCTCGCCTCAGCCGGGTTCGCCGAAGTCTTGATCGTTTCAACTACATCATCGAGGTTGTCGAGAGCTATCTTCAAACCCTCTAATATATGCGCCTTCTCTTCTGCTTTGCGGAGTTCGTAGATGCACCTGCGTGTTATCACTTCTTTTCGGTGCTCAATAAAATACGCGAGCATCTCTTTTAGTGTCAACACCATCGGTCGCTTGTTGACGATGGCAAGCATGATTATACCAAAACTCACCTGCATCTGCGTATGTTTTATCAGTTTATTTATGATTACCTGCGGCACCTCGCCCCTCTTGAGCTGGATCACCACACGCATACCGAGCCGGTTCGACTCGTCGCGAAGATCAGAGATACCCTCTACCTTCTTGCTGTTGACGAGCTCGGCTATCTTCTCTACGAGCCGCGCCTTGTTCACCTGATACGGCAATTCAGTAATAATGATGCTCGAACGATCGCCTTTATTGGTGGTCTCTATAACTGTCTTCGCTCGGATTTTTATCACACCGCGACCGGTGTGGTACGCCGAATCTATCCCCTGTGTACCGTAGATAAACCCAGCGGTCGGGAAGTCAGGCGCTTTTATGAACTCCATAAGATCATTGACCGACGCGCTCGGGTTATTGATCAGGTGGATAGTTCCGTCCACCAGTTCAGCGAGGTTGTGCGGCGGGATGTTCGTCGCCATACCGACCGCGATACCAGAAGAACCGTTCAGCAGAAGGTTCGGTATCTTTGTCGGCATAACTGTCGGCTCCTTGAGGGAGTCGTCATAGTTCGGCTGAAAATCGACAGTCTCTTTGTCGATATCAGTGAGCATCTCAGACGCGAGCTTCTTCATGCGGATTTCGGTGTATCTCATCGCCGCCGCGCTGTCGCCATCGACCGAACCGAAGTTACCCTGCCCGTCTATAAGCGGATACCGGAGCGAAAAGTCCTGCGCCATCCTGACAATAGTGTCATAAACCGCCGTATCACCATGCGGGTGGTACTTACCGATTACGTCACCGACTACCCGCGCGGATTTTTTGTATGGTTTGTTGTATACGTTCCCGAGATCCTGCATCGCGAAGAGTACGCGGCGGTGCACCGGCTTGAGGCCGTCCCGCACGTCCGGTAGCGCCCTCCCGATGATGACGCTCATCGCATACTCCATATACGATTTTTTCATCTCGTCTTCAATATTTACACTAAGAATCCTGTTGCCTTCACCTGAATACATTTATATTCCTATCTCTTGGTATTTTTTTGGTACAAATAAGATATGTTGTAAGAAAATGGTATAAAAAAACAATTTGTTTTGCTTGCCTTTTCTGTTTTTTTCTGCTATTCATCACATCGCTTAAACTATTGTCACTTTAACATATTCTTACATTTAATGGAAGTTTTATTTGAAAAAAATGCAATGAAAATCGACTCCGAACAAAAAAAAGAACACAAAGAAAAAGACGCACTCGCAATAATCCATAACACACTAAAATCTATACGCAATCAGACACCCGGAAAACCGTATGAACTTAGCGAGGCGGCCTCCTCTGACGTGAGGCGCGGCTACCTCGACGGCGCCATGGTGAAACGGCTCGTCGTAACCCTCCGCTCAAGCGGCTGTGGCTGGGTGGAAGAGGCTTTCGGCTGTACGATGTGCGGTCACTACGCCGGTACGACAAAGGGCTCAAAAATATCAGCGAAAAACTTCGTCGCGCAGTTCAAAAATGAGATAAGCCGGTACGATTTTGCCGACATCCCGATCCTCTGCCTATACAACGGCGGCTCACTGTTGAATGTCGATGAACTCCCGGCTGACGCGCTGGCGGAAATATGCCGGACGATATCAGCTGTCCCGGGGATAAAGAAGGTTGTTTTTGAGACGAAGAGCAAACACGTAACAGAAGATGTTGTTGATAATATTAAGAAACACCTTCGACAAAGCGATGTCGAGATCGCCATCGGGCTTGAGTCCTCAAGCGAGCCGGTGCGGTCGCTCTGCCTGAACAAAGGGTTTGACAGCGATGACTTCCACCGGGCGGTATCCCTCATAAAGAAGCACTTCGGACTTAGGCTCTACCTGATGATAAAACCAATATTCCTCACCGAGGCAGAAGCGATCGACGACGCTGTCAGGTCGTTTAGGTACGCGCTCACCCTCTCGCCTGACGAGATACATTTTGAGCCGGCGACAGTTCAGGAACACACGCTCGCGTACCTCCTCCAGAGTCGCGGGGAGTATCGACCGCCGTGGCTCTGGAGCATCATAGAGGTGATAAAACGCCTCCCCGCGGGGGAAAGCGCGTACATAAGCCCGTTCGCGCATACCCCGTCACCGCTCATAGTGCCGTACAACTGCCCCTCATGCACTGAGCGTGTCACCCGCCTCATACTCGAGGACTACAATCAGACACGCGACCCGAGCGTTTTTGACGGCTTGGAGTGCGACTGCCGCGCTGAATTTTTAGACCAGCTTACGCAGATTGATCCGCGCCCGCTAGCCGAGAGGATCATCACCTCCCTGCGCCACTTATCATAAATACATAACCGAATTGTAAAAAGATAAATAAAGTGAAAGCAGAGCGTTATTTTAGCTGTTTTTTGCACGTTGATGTGGTATAATGTTGCTTAAGTGTAGGTCGGATTAAGGAGCCTGCGACGAATCCGACGCTTGTATGGTTTTGTCGGTCTTGGTGATGTTGCGTTTCGTGCCTCAACGGCAACCTACACATACAACCAAAGGAGCATCATGAAAAAACTAAAAATTGTACTCTTGACCAATATGACTCTACCACTCCTCTCGGTCGGTAGAGCACTCGCGGGCGTGGATTGCAGCAACGAGAATATTGTCGTCCGCCTCGCGCACATGCTCAGGGATATATGGCACGACAAATATTACGTCATAATAATCCTCGTCTCGGTATTCTTGATCAACCTCATAGCCGCGGAACTCAAACGTACGACTTACGCGCTCTTCATCGGGGCGGTATTCGCCGGTCTGATCGCGGCGGCTCGGGAATATGAGCAGTACAAGGAGCTGTTGATAGTAGTAATGGTGATCTTCGGGGTGAGCCAGCTGACAGCGACCGGTATTACAAGAGTTAATAAAGTCTTTACAGTACGAAATGACGCCATGAGCTTCGCGATAAAATCGACCCTGATGTTTCTGCTGATCTCGGTCGTGATGGTGCTGATTATTTTTTATTTGGTATAAAGGTATAAAATTTATAAATATCAAGGAGGTAAGGGTATGAAAAAGTTTTTTTTACTACTGCTGGCGATTTTTATGATATCAGCTATCTCGGCGCCGCGGTTGCTCGCGTGCGGTGGCAGTGTGGTCGTCCGTCACAGGATAATCTACGAAGAGCCGCAAGAAGCAACAACGCCTGAGAACCTCGTTTCCACCGAAGGTAAGGAGGAAGCGAAAGCCGCCGCCACCGCCGCGGATCAGAAGAAGGCCGCGAAAACAGTGGAGAGCGCGAAGGGTGCGACAGCTAAGGACGCTGAGGAGAGTGACGCGACGCAAAAAAAAACACCGGCGAAGGACTCCTTGAAACCGACTGACGGTCCAGCGCTGTAAGGGTTTTTATGACGAAGAGTTTACTGAAAATATTTTTCGCGCTGATAGCGGTTTGCGCCGTGGTGTGCCTCTGTCAGGCGGGGGCGTACGCCTGCGGCGGTCAGTTTCTCAGCATGGATAAAGCGATCACTTACGCCTCGTATAGATATATTGATAACATCTCGTTGGTTTTGGTGGCGATCCCGATAGTGTTCGGTTTGAGCTTCATCGCGGTAAAGATGCCCGCAAAGTACCTGCCTATTTTCATTCTGTTTCTAATTAACATACAGTTATTGCTGAACTATACTTTTGGTAAGGAGTTCTCCAGGGTGCCTTTATATTTTGGATTATCTATCGTAGTGCTTATAATATCCTACGGAACGGTGAAGATAAAAGGGATTTTTTTTCCGCTATACCTACTGTTTTTGTTGCCGTTTTTTGCTATTCAGGCACTTGATATTGATGACAATCTCCTGATGATGACTATCTTTTACTCTTCTATAATGATATTCAAAGGTATTTACCTCGCAATTGAGTGGAAAAAAAAGAAGGTGACTAACATTGCTACAGCAGCACTAATAACAACGCTATTCTGTATTCTTTATTTCTTTACCAGTGTCGGTATAGTTGACTTTAGGATGATTACTGCCGCTCCATAATATGAGACAAAACATGAAACGATTTTACATACCGATATTAGCTGTCTTTGTGATGCGGTGTCTCTGGCGGGCGGGCAGAGCAGATACCGCCACTCCGAACAATAACGCTAAATCACCCTTGACAATACTGATAAGAATTGTGTAGATTGAATCTTTAGGTTAAGTTAACGCGTTTCCTCACTTATGGTGAGGGGATAAAGGAGAGGGTAGAAATGATAGATGAATTAGATAATGACTATGAAAAAGCGATATCTTTACGTGATTTATTGGCTAGTAGTGTAACCGCTGGACCTCCTCAAGATGAAAAATACTTAGAGCTACGTCAGTATTTTCTTGATAACTCTGAAATGAAGAAAAAACTGCCTGCATTTGTTAGAGCTAGTAGTAATTTACATACAGCCTGGAGTCATATTAAAAAAAAGTTCTCTGAAAACGATAGATACCAAAAGAGGGAAAGATTCATAGATGCTGAATTTGAACCTTTACTTGATTATTGTAAGAATATTACTTCTGTACCATCTGACAGTAGAATATCTGCTAGCTTAAAGAGTT
>JAJRXV010000127.1 GCA_024276115.1 Deltaproteobacteria bacterium | reverse complement strand
TTCGACGATGCCATCAAGAGGCGTATCATCTACAAAAAAAGCGCCCGACCGTTCACCTTTCCGGATCATCCGGAATGGGGGGTAACCTATTGGGATTTGGGTATGGTGTCGATTCGAAGAGCAGACGACAGGATTAAACTTCTTCTATTTACGCTAAAGGACGTCACAGAGCGCGTGAAGGTAGAGAGTGAGCTAAAGAAGAGCGAAGAGAAATATCGGGAACTGTTTAATACCGCTAACGACGCAATTTTCGCGCTACAAGTCAGTGATAGAGGTTTAGAATTTGTTGAGTGTAATCCAAAAGTAGCCGATATGTTTGGATGTAAAACCGAGGAGATTATAGGTAAGTCACCTGCTGACTTCTCTCCGAAATATCAGAACGATGGAAGATCTTCAGAAGAGGCTGCAAAAGAAGTTACTCATAAGGCAATGTCAGGTGAACCCCAGCGGCTTGAGTGGGTACATTCACGGTTAGACGGAACTCTTTTTGATGCTGAAGTTTCCCTCAATCGCATTATTATCGGTGACGAGATTTATCTGCAAGCTATTGTAAGGGACATCACAGAGCGTAAGAGAGCTGAAAAGGAAAAAAAGAAACTACTTGAGGAGCTAATGAGTACTAACAAGGAACTTGACGCTACCAACGAGGAGCTGGTTGCAACCAATGAAGAGATATATCAAGAGATAGAAGATAGAAATAAAGCAGAAGAGGCGTTATTAAAAAGCGAGCGCGATTCTGCAGAAGCCCAAAGGTTGGCTCATGTATGCAGCTGGGATTATGACATAAAAAACAACACATTTACTGTTTCTGATGAAGGTTATAGAATATTTGGTTATGAGCCTCAGTCGTTCGTCGCGGACTGGGATTTTCTGATTAACTCAGCCCATCCTGAAGATAGAGAGCTGGTAAGCAAAACATTTAGTAACGCGATAAAAAAGAAAGAAAAGTACACCCTTAATTACCGTTTACTGATGCCTGATAGTTCTGTCAAGTGGGTTTTCGCTCAAGGTAACATATATTGTGATGACAATGATGAACCTAAAAATGTAGTCGGTAGTATTCAGGACGTCACCGAGCGAAAAAAAGCGGCGGAAAAGATAAAAACAGCTTACCAAAGTCAGCTTGCCTTGAGTTCGATCCTACAAATATCACTTAAAGATATTCCGCTGGATGAACAGTTGGACTTATCGCTAAAAGCATTATTCTCTCTCCCATGGCTAAGCATTGAATCAAAGGGTTGTCTCCTCCTTGTTGATGATGAGCTTGAGGTTTTAGTACTTAAAGCAGAGCATGGATCGGGCAAACCTCTTTTGTCAAAATACGAGCAGGTTAAGTTTGGAGAGTGCCTTTGTGGGAATGCCACGAAAAGTGGCAAGGTTTTATATAAAAACAAGTTAGCCGGAGATCACGCTATAACATTTGATAATGTGAATGAGTATGGTCATTATCGCGTTCCTATACTGTCACAGGGTAAGGTCGTTGGGCTTCTTGAGTTATACCTTGCCAAAGATCACAAGTATGATAAAAGAGAGGCGGACTTCCTAAAGGCGGTAGCAAACACCTTAGCAAGCTTGATCAGGCGTTACAAGGTAGAAGAAGAGAAGAAGGCTATCTGGGAGCAATTGTTGCAATCGCAAAAAATGGACTCACTTGGAAAGTTGACCGGCGGGGTAGCGCACGATTTTGGTAATATCCTAAACGCCATAATAGCATATTGTGATCTATCCATGATGGAGCTTGAAAAAGGTTCACGGGTTTATAACAAGTTTGATTCAATAGAAAAATGTTCTTATGACGCTATAAACTTAATCAAACAACTCCTTGCGTTTAGCCGAAAACAGGCGCTTAAAAAAGAGGTTGTCAGGCTGAATGATATTATCAGAAATATGAAGTTGATGATTTCAAGTATGATAACAACGAGGGTGGAGCTTGTTCTAAACCTCTCAAAAGAGTTAAGCCCTGTAAAAGTAGATAAAACCCAAATAGGGCAGGTCATCATGAACCTCGCTGTAAACGCGAAGGATGCTATGAATGAAGAGGTTCAGCGATTGACTATCAAAACTGAAGATGTGACTATTGATGAAACTTTTGCGAGAACAAATCCTTGGGCGAAGCCAGGTGAATATGTATTGTTATCAGTCACGGATACTGGTGTGGGAATACCTCATGAAATTCAGAAAAAAATATTCGATCCGTTTTTTACAACAAAAGAGGAGGGTAAAGGTACCGGGCTCGGGCTTGCTTCTGTATTCGGAATAGTCAAGCAACATGGCGGATTTTTCTTGCTAGAAAGCAAATTGGGTAAAGGAACAGAGTTTAAGATATACCTTCCGGTAGTCGAGTCTGACGAAGAGGCGTTAGCGATAGAAGAGACTTTTATCGCGAAAGAAAGAGCTGAAACAATATTAGTTGTGGATGACGATCCGATCAGTTGCAACTTGTGTAAATCAGCGCTTGAACGTTATGGGTATAATGTACTGGTCGCTAATTCAGGCGATGAAGCGCTAGTAACTGTAAACAGTACAGAAGAACCTATTCACCTGCTGGTTACAGATTTTGTAATGCCGGGCATGGATGGATGGGAGCTTTATGAAAAGGTAACGCGAGTAATTCCAGCGATAAAAACGATTTTTGTCTCAGCCTGCATATTTGACTCTGGGAGACTAAAAAATAAGATTAATAAGTACGAGTTACCACTGATAGAGAAACCCTACAAATCAAAGGATCTACTTACTATGGTACAAAAGACTTTAAATAATGAGGTGTGATTTTGCATCTATAACATATAGCCAATACCACCTGCTTTTAAATCTCTATTATTAACTTTAGGGAATGTTGCCAAATAGAACAATTCACATGTTTTTTTTTAAAGCGTCTTTGTAAGTTGTTGATATCGCGGGGTAGCGACCAACGGAAGCGTAGGGGCTTAAGCCCCTAAATTGTATTGGGCAACATGCCCCTTTAAGGCTCCTGCATAGCTCTTAAAATTGTTATCTAAAAACCAGTTCGAGACAACGGCAATATATTTACGCGTGAAAACAGGACGTGCAGAAGTTTTAAGCATTCTAAAATATCAGTATGACTCTAAATTTGTCATGCTGGATTTGTTTCGTTTTCTGAAATGTGCAATAAATACAAGTAGTCCCATATGACAACGAATTCGGTAAATATTAATCTGTTTTGACCTTAGCAGGGTAATTATTACTACACTGACAAGGTCAAATTTATTGTTTGGGCGCACCCGTGTTAAACTCTAGGGGCAGAAAAAAGGCGCGCCTGTTAAGGTGGTGGATTATTGGAAAGCAAACCTGTAAAAAATGATATATATATAAAGCCCGGGTTTATTTGTCTACCAAGGAAGCCAATACAGCTTTGTACTGTCGTCGGTTCAGGTATTGTCGTAACAATATTCGATACAAAACTTATGTATGGAGGGATGAACTATTATTTCAAACCTATCAGGAAATCTCCAAAACATTCAACTCCGATTTACGCGTGCCCAGCTATTATTGGTTTGACCAACATGTTTTTAGAGTCAAATTCGAATATTGAAGATCTTGAAGCTCATATCTATGGTGGCGCCTCAAACTCAAACGCTGATGGACACCATGATGGGCTGGCGGATGAAAACATTAAGGTTGCTCTTGAGATATTAGATAAAAAGAAAATAAAAATAACCGGTCAGGATATTGGTGGGCGCCGGGGTCGCAAGGTTGTCTTTAATACTGCCACGGGCGAATCTATTGTAGCTAAAGTCGATAATATAAGATCCTTAGACTGGTATCCGTCAATTGATAGAGAAGATAATAATAACAGCTCATTTAATTTTAATTGATTAATTATGGGAATAAGATGTAAAATATATTCGTTTTATTAGTATTGCTTATCGAAAGTTCAAGCACCTTATGGTTGTGTGATGCCCGCAGTCCGTAAAAGGGGGGATAGTTTTGCGTAATATAATTCGAGTATTAGTAATAGATGATTCTTCGCTGGTGCGTTCTTTACTCACAGAAGGGTTATCCAGAGATCCAGGGATAGAAGTTGTCGGTTCCGCGCCTGATCCCTATATAGCGCGAGATAAGATTGTAGAGTTAAAACCAGATGTCTTAACTCTGGATGTTGAGATGCCACGCATGGATGGCGTTGAATTTTTGCGACGGCTTATGCCACAGTATCCGATACCGACTGTTATGGTTAGCTCGCTAACGCAAAAAGGGAAACAGATCACTTTGGATGCCCTTGATGCCGGCGCAATAGACTTTGTTTCAAAACCGACCTCAAACATCGCGCACGGACTTAGCTCTATGCTGATGGAGCTTCGTACAAAAGTCAAAATAGCCTCTACCGCGAATGTCGCTCATTGGAAAAACAAAAGAGGCGCCCTTATGCAACAAGGTATTCCAGCCGGAAGTAAAGCCCTCTCTGAGTCAACGGATAAGGTAATAGCAATAGGCGCGTCAACAGGTGGCACCAAGGCAATAAGTACTATTGTCACAAGGTTTCCGGCTACCATGCCCGGTGTCGTGATTGTTCAGCACATGCCACCTGGTTTTACCAAAATGTTTGCTGAGCGTCTTAACGAAGATTGCGCGATGGAAGTCAAAGAAGCCGTGACAGGTGATAGAGTTATGAACGGTCGCATACTTATAGCTCCTGGGGATTTTCACATTACTATCGAGCGTTCTGGTGGGATATACAAAGTCCATTGTTTAGCCGGTGAAAAAGTAAATGGTCACTGTCCATCTGTTGATGTTATGATGAATTCGGTTGCTGAGCATGTCGGGGCAAACGCGGTTGGTGTTATGCTTACCGGCATGGGGCGTGACGGCGCTAATGGAATGCTCAAGATGCGTCATTCTGGTGCAGCGAATATAGCGCAGGACGAAGCATCTTCGGTTGTTTTTGGTATGCCAAAAGAAGCCTACAAAAATGGCGCTGCGGATAAATTGGTACCATTAAACAACATAGCTCTTGAAGTTATAAATATGCTATCACAATAAAAATCATATTAAGGTACTGTTGCCAAATAGAACAATTCACATATTTTTCAAAAAAGCGTCTTTGTAAGTTGTTGATATCGCGGGGTAGCGACCAACGGAAGCGTAGGGGCTTAAGCCCCTAAATTGTATTGGGCAACATGCTGCCATCTCCATGTGCGCGACAAATTCGCCGTTCTTTTCAGGAGGTATCACCCAGCCTTTACGCCGCCACGGCTTGATCTCGTTTTTTTTAACACGCTTCTTACTGTCTCGTGGGAGATGCTGTCGATGTATTCGAGCTCTACAACCCTGTCTGCAAGCAGTCTCAACGACCACCTCGCAAATCCTTTCGGCGGCTCGCTACAACTGAGCGCCACAAGGTGCGCCTCAAAATCACCGTCCACCATTTTAGTGTAAACGCGGCTTCCCTTCCTGCCGCCCAGCGCAACTAAAAGCCCCTCCTCGACAAACCGTTTTTTCGCACGATTAATCTTTCTCGTGCTGACGTTAAGCACGCGGGAAATCTCCGCATTAAGAGAACGTTTTCCCTGAAAATCTCCCTCGTCGCACCCGAGCAGGATGAGCGCGTTCAGAACCTTCTGCGACTGGTGCTTCCCTTTGTAAGTCAGCGACTCAAGCTCTTTTCTTTCCTCCTTTGTTAGCGTCACAACGTATTTCTTCATATACAAACCTCCATGGCTTATTTATAAAGAAACTATATCACGTTCTATGCGACATTGCAAGCTTGACATGACACTAGGAATATTCTTCTTTCTACTTATCGGATTGCCGAGAGGTCGACCAAACACACAGGTTCGCAAGGTGATCATTTCTACAGCACAGAAATTACTGTGTATGAAGGTGATTGGGAGGTGTACTATCCAGCTCGTTTTGAACTATGGTCCGTTCCAGGTTCAGGAAAACCAGAAAGAAAACTCAAAGAAAAAATATTCCTGATTGAGGGCTGGCAAAGGTAAATCCAAGGTATTATTTTGTCTGGATGTACCGGTGCCCTCACTGCGTATAAAAAAAAGGGCGAACACAAGGTTCGCCCCTACGAATACAACATGAATAGAGTACCGCTGTTTAGTCTTTATCCATCCCCGAGAGATCACCTGTAGGCAGACCGAGATCCCACGATTTTAAAACACGCCGCATGATCTTACCGCTTCGTGTCTTCGGTAGTGAGTCCTTAAACTCAATCTCTCTCGGAACAGCGTGAGCGGCGAGATGAGTCCTGACAAATTGAGCAATCTCATCCTTCAGCTCATCAGTCTGCTCAAATCCGTCCCTCAAAGAGATGAACGCTTTTATGATGTGCCCTTTGATAGCGTCAGGCTTTCCTATGACTCCTGCTTCCGCGACCGCGGGGTGCTCGACGAGCGCGCTTTCTACCTCAAAAGGTCCGACACGTTCCCCAGAGGTCTTGATGACATCATCAACACGCCC
Organism: Deltaproteobacteria bacterium; assembly: GCA_024276115.1. Lineage (GTDB taxonomy): Bacteria > Desulfobacterota > JAJRXV01 > JAJRXV01 > JAJRXV01 > JAJRXV01. Next base: position 6,487 of record JAJRXV010000127.1, on the reverse strand, counting down.
CTGGAACCAGAAGTAACCCTCCTCGTCAACAAAAGCGGAATCGCCAGAGAGATACCACGGGTCATGCTCGAAGTACTCATTGAATTTTGGTTCGTTTTTCCAGACTTCTTTCATCATTGACGGCCAACCCCTCTTTATGGCGAGGTTACCCATCTGATTCGGTGGCAGTTCATTACCGGCGTCATCGATGATAGTGGCCGTGATGCCCGGTACAGGTTTACCCATTGAACCGTGCTTCACCAGCATATCTGGAGTATTCGCGATCAACATCGCGCCGGTTTCAGTCATCCACCATGTGTCTCTTATTGTAATATTGAACACCTCTTCGCCCCACTTGACGACTTCAGGGTTCAGCGGCTCACCGACCGAGCAGATTTCTCTGAGGCTAGTTAAATCGAATTTTTTAATCATATCACTGCCCTTAGCCATAAGTAGCCTGAACGCTGTTGGTGCGCTGTACCACACTGTTACTTTGTGATCTTGTATCGTTCTATACCATTTTTCGGCGCCATATCTGCCGCCACGGATGAGGGTTGTCGTACCTGTCAACCACGGTCCAAAGATACCATAAGATGTACCGGTTACCCATCCCGGGTCGGCGGTGCACCAGTAGATGTCATCCTCTCGCAGACCGAGTACTTTTTTAGCTGTCAGGTACTGACTGATCATAGCGTTATGTACGTGTACGATCCCTTTAGGCTTACCTGTTGAGCCAGAAGTATAATGCAGGATCATTGGAGCCTCTCTGTCAAGCCACTCCACCTCCATATCGTCAGAAGCTTCTGCCATTTCTTTTTCGTAACTTATGTAGTCGCCACCCTCAAGCTCACTGTCAGACGCGCCTACGAGTATTATATGTTTGAGCGCCGGGAGCTCAGCACGCGGAATCCTGTCAAGCATGGCAGGTGTTGTAATAATACACACAGACTCACTGTCGAGCATCCTGTCCTTGACCGCCTCACGCATAAACGCCTCGAAGAGCGGTCCGACAATCGCGCCTATTTTTAGGACACCGATAAAACTTATGTATAGTTCAGGACTCCTCGGCATGAAGATGAATACTCTGTCTCCCTTTGCGACACCGTATTTTTTCAATACATTCCCAAACTTGTTTGACTCAAGCTTCATCTCCTGGAATGTGTGCTTGCTTACAGAATCGTCCCCTACAAAATAAAGAGCTACTTTGTCCTTATTCGACGACTCCGCGTGCCTGTCTATGCACTCATGCGCCATATTGACCTTCCCTGTCTCATGCCATGAAAATTCTTTTTCTATCGTTTTGTAGTCAAATTCGTTTGTCTGTGCCATTCTTGCCTTCCTCCCTTATAATCATTGATTGATTTTGATCATATTTCAAAATTAAATCTTACTAACAAAGAAGTTAACAAAAAAAAGTGGGATTTCAAGTGTTTTTTTGAGAAACCAGGATTTGCTTGATTATTTAACCGGTTTGACTGTCACTTTCGCGCCCTGAACATCAGTTATGACAACTTCTGAGCCGCTATCGATATAATCACCTTCTGAAATAACATCGAGCCGCCGGTTGTCGAGCATTATTGTCCCGGCAGGCCTTATCGGGGAGGCTGCGACACCGACTTTACCGACGAGTTCTGAGTGAGTTTCCGCGGCCGTGAAGCCTTTTTCTCTATCAAACGCTTTTTCAAGGGCGAGCTTTGACCAGAGAGCGGTCCTGGGCAAGTATTTGTATATAAAGTAGCCGCTGACACCTATAGCAATGGTTGAGAGCGCCATACTGCGCATAGGCAGTGTCAGTCTAGAAATGCTGAACGGAAACTCCTGCGGCGGAAACTTGAACATCGCCATAATAAGACTTGCGACTATGCTGACGATACCGGCGACTCCGGTGATACCGAACCCAGGGATGACAAAGACCTCGAGTATCAGCAAAATGAGTCCTATAACAAAGAGGACCACCTCCTCATAACCAGTCAGGCCGGCGATGTTGTGCCCCCAGAAGAACATGACGAGAAATGCTATACCAAGCATCCCTGGAACTCCGAACCCCGGGGTCTTTATTTCGATGTAAATGCCTACTATCCCAAGCGCCAGGAATATCCATGAGTATGACGGTGAGCTTATGATCCGCGCGAGCCTCTCAGCGAAAGAGAGCTTTGTTCTGTGGACGGTCGCGCCTTTGAGACCTATTTTCTCAAGCAGTTCTTCAAGACTTTCAGCGGTGTCTTTCGCCAGCTTGTACTTGATCGCTTCTTTTGTAGAAAGCGCGAGTATAGTACCCTTTTTTTTGATCCCTTCGATCTCTATCTCAGGGTCTACCATCGCCTCGGCGATATCAACTGGATGACCGTTCCGCTCAGCGGTAGCGCGAAACTCCTTCCGCAGGTAGGCCACTATCTTACGCGGCGCCTCTTTTGCTTGCCCCCCGGGCATCATCTGTATCGGCAGAGCGTCACCGATAGAGCTTCCTTCTGCCATATATATTTCTTTCGTCGCGATTGCTATAAGAGCTCCGGCGGATATGGCGCGTGTTTTATTGATAAACGCGTAGGTAGGCACCTCGGTCTCAATCAGGTAGTCACGAATCTGCACCGCCGCTTCAAGCCCCCCTCCAAAAGTGGTTATATTCAGGATTATCGCATCGGCATCGGCAGCCTCAGCGGCTTTGATAGAACGATAAACAAAAAACGCGAGCCCTTTTTCTATGTTACCTTTTATCGGTATCTCAAATACTATTTTGTTACTCTTCTTAGTGGATGATTTCGCAAGCGTTTCCTGTCCCTCAATTCTTGTAACCGGCGTTGCTTGTTGGTTGGCGCCTGACATCTCATTATCAGTATTATTTGTGGCTAAAGAATCGTTGTAAGGTAATATGCACAAAAATATAGCTATGCTAAAGAAGAATATGGTTTTTGAAAGTTTCAAAACAGCTCCAATCGTATTTTATTATTTTAAACCTATCAGAAATGTAAGTAAAAATCAAAAAATAAAAAAGTAAATATAAAAAACTGCTTTATATTAACACGGCGATAAAATATGAAGACTCCCGCGCGACTCCAAAAACTGTCGTCCTGAATTTGAGGTGCGCCTAAAGTTCGGGACGACGGCAGTAGTTTTTATTATTAGATTTTATGGACATCTCCGCCTTCGCGGGGATGACGATGTGGGCGCGGGGATGACGCGCCTTAAAAGCACACGGTTTGATTGTCGGCTTAATAGTGGGCATAAAACTTGTTTTCATGTTTTTTTGTGCTATATTTAAAGAGACTGTTGCCAAATAGAACAATTTACATATTTTTCAAAAAAGTATTTTTGTAAGTTGTTGATGTGACAGGGTAGCGACCAGCATTTAGATGCTCGGAAGCGTAGGGGCGGAGCCCCTAAAGTGTATTGGGCAACATGCCCTTAAAATGTGTATTTTTGTAGACAAGGTGTTGGTAGTTGACTCAAAAAGTCTGAACCACTCCGATAAACGAGCGATAATAAGGAGACACTTATTAACCCTAACATCAATCCTACTCCCGAAAAAGACAAAAAGTCAAAAGGGACGACACTATCAATAAAGAGTTGCATACCTGTTATCTTTATATTGATTATTGGTATAGGTATCTCCGCGCTTTTCTTCAGAGCTCTGAAGCAGTGGGAGTTTAGTAACATTTTCGCTGACTTTGAGTTACGCGCAAATGACGTTTCCCTGCTGATACAACGAGATATTGGCAGAGATACAGAGCTAATAAACGTTATGAACGCTTTTTTTTCATCTTCTTCTGAACGTAAAGCGGACGATACGTTAGGGCTTTATGAAGAATTTTCAAACTACCTTGATGGTATCTTAGAGCATAGAGCCTTCCCTGATTTGCTTTATTTAGGTTGGATTCCGAGAGTTCCGCACAAGGAAAGAATTTTGTACGAGGGTTCTTTTTGGGAGATTGGCGAGCCAGATTTTGAATTTAAGGAGCTTGCGGAGTCCGGTGAATACATCCACGCTAAGGAGCGTGACGAGTACTACCCGCTTTATTTAATCGAACCTTACAGAGATGAAACAAAAGATTTACTTGGGTTTGATTTTTCAACTGATCCAAAATATAAAAAATTGTTCGATAAAGCCAGGGACAGCGGTGACTTAGTGGCCAGCGAAAAAATAGTTAATCTGGTTGATGGAACAAAAGAGGCGCGTTTCATGCTTGTTATGCCCTTTTATGATACTGAGACCGAAGGTCCGGTTAGTACTGTTGATGAAAGGCGTAACTTCCTGTTAGGTTACACTATTGGCGTATTCAAGATCAAGGAGCTGATCGTTGACGCGCTTGAGGGGACTCACATCGTTGGCTTTGATATACATATCTTTGATCTTTCGAACAATAGTCAAACTATTATCTTTAAATCCGGGGGGGATAACCTAACAGACCACCCCGGCAAAGAGCCTGAACTGGAGAGTAAATACCTGAGGCTAAAGAATGCTCATGTTGAAAGAGAGTTAAGTGTGGCTGACAGGAAGTGGCGTTTTACGTCTCATCCCTTTGAAGAATACGTAAAATCTGAAAGAACATATCAACCACACGCGGCATTGCTAAGCGGATTAATAATAACATTTCTCCTTGCGTTTTATATGTATAGTTCCATCGGGAGAGCCGCCGAAATAGAGACGCTGGTAGACCAGCGCACATTAGAGCTTTCTGTGACGAATGAAGAGCTCTCTATCTCGAACAGTGAGCTTGAAACCGAGATAAATGACCGGATGCGGGCTGAGATAAAAGCGCAACAGGAGTATGCTAAGCTTTCGGCAATGATATCGAATATGGAAGAAGGGGTAGTCTTCGCGAATTGGGAAAATGAAATTATAGAAAGCAATGAATTCTTTTGCAAACTTGTGAACGTGTCGAGAAATGAAATAATAGGCAAAAAAATTGAAGATTTTCATACAACTGATAGAATTAAAGATATTTTAGCCATTCTTAATGATTTTAGACGAAACCCGCGTTCCACCCCATATATCGTGCAACGTCCATTTGGGGATGCCGAAGTAATTATCAGGGTTCAGCCGATCTACCGGGGAGGGGACTACGATGGAGTTGTCTTTAATATAATCAACGTAACAGAACTGGTCAGGGCTAAGGAAATAGCCGAAGACGCCAGTAAAGCGAAAAGTGAGTTCCTTGCTAACATGAGCCATGAGATCAGAACACCGATGAACGGCATTATTGGTATGACTGACCTTGCTCTTGATACTGACCTTACCAAGGAGCAACGAGAATATTTAGAAATGGCCAAGACCTCAGCCGATTCATTATTAAACATTATAAATGATATTCTGGATTTTTCAAAGATGGAGGCCGGCAAACTTGAATTCGTGAAAACTAATTTCAACTTGGTTCATGTCGTTGAAAACGCGGTACAGGTACTTGCGATGAACGCGCGGGAGAAAGGTCTAGAGCTTACCTCAATTGTCGAGGCTGATGTACAGGTCTACTTGATAGGTGACCCCGGGCGTCTGCGTCAGGTTATCCTTAACCTCTTAAACAACGCTGTGAAATTCACCGAAAAAGGCTCTATTGAGCTCAGGGTCAAAAAGCAGGCTGAACTTGAAAACAATGTACAGATATTGGTTTCGGTCTCTGATACCGGTATAGGCATTGAAAAAGAAAAAGTCGATGAACTCTTTGAAAGTTTCACTCAGCTCGATGGTTCAGCGACGAGAAAATATGGCGGCACCGGGTTGGGGCTGGCAATATCAAAGCAACTTGTCACGCTGATGGGTGGTAGTATTTGGGTAGAAAGTGAAGCCGGGTGCGGCAGTACTTTTTTCTTTACCGCAAACTACACGATTCAGGATACTGTCAACATAAACGAGAACTCGGTTGATAACAAATTGTCTAACCTGAGCGTATTACTGGTAGATAGTAGCAGAACGCACCGTAATATTATGAATGACCTAATGACAGGATGGAAGATGATGGTATCCATTGCAGAGGATGAAATAGATGGGATTACTCAACTTGAGAACTCCTTTAAGAGCGGTAATCCACATAAAATAGTAATGATCGATCATAACCCTCCCATACTCGATGGCGTGAGCTTAGCGGAGCGGATATCAGCAGACCCATTATTCAATGAACTGCAAATTATTGTGCTTTCATCTATAGGTGTCAGGGGCGAGGCGGAAATGTTCAAAAAAGCAGGGGCATCGGCTTACGTCTCAAAACCGGTCAAACAGTCAGAGCTCTATGATATTATAATAAATATCTTATCAATGGCTGAAGCTAGAGGCGGCACAATAGTAACGCGTTATTCAAATCAGGGAAATAATATTGCGGTCACGCTTGAAAACCTGGCAGAAGGTGCTACTCTTTCTAATAATAAGGGTTACAATATTTTGCTCGCTGAAGATAATGTGATAAATCAAAAATTAATTACTAGTATTATCATTAAAAATGGCTACAAAATTTCAGCGGTTTCGAATGGTAAGTTGGCGCTCAAAGCTCTTGAGGATAGAGTTTTTGATTTAGTGCTT
>JAJRXV010000126.1 GCA_024276115.1 Deltaproteobacteria bacterium | reverse complement strand
TAGATCAACGTACCGAGGACTTTCCCCTGCTCTAGATCGTGCGGGATGAATATATAGCTGTCAAGACCGGCACGCGCTGAGTTAGCCGCGACTGAGTTAGCCAGATTACCGGTAGAAGCGCACGCGATCACCTTGTAGCCAAATTCTACGGCTTTTGAGATCGCTACCGCGACAACACGGTCCTTGAATGAAAGCGTTGGATAACATACAGCGTCATTCTTTATGTAGAGCTCCTTTACGCCGAGCTCCCTTGCGAGGTTGCGGGAATGTACAAGCGGGGTGTACCCGACATTGCGACCGATATAAGAATCATCATCGTCGAGCGGCATGAGCTCTTTGTATCTCCACATGTTCGCGGCTCTGCCCAAAATCTTCTCGATTGATATGTTCTCTTTGATCGCGTCATAGTCGTAATCCACCTCTAGCGGACCAAAACAAAACTCGCAGACATGAATCGGCTCTTTTTCGTACTGGCGGCCACACTCTCTGCATTTAAGCCCTTTTACATAACCCATCTAAACCTCCTGTAAATATTAATAAATTAATAATCAGCCAGACATTCATACACTAAAAGAATGAAGTACTCTGCCTGACCACCAAAATAAATCATAAAGTATTTTGGTGTATAAACTCGCTATTATATATATTATTATACTGTTGTCAAGTATATTTTGACTGGAGTTACCCAAAAAAATAGATGAGATTTCGCGAGATGGTAATTATATTAGCAACATACCTTTATTTTGAAGTGGAAACGTAAAAGTCCCTTGAGGAGACTCATCCCGCGGGAAAGTGATATATATCCGTAGGGGCGACCGACCGGTCGCCCCTATTAATAAGGGCAACATGCCCATTAACTCACCAACCCGCTCAGATCCTTCGTGCTCTCCGCCGGTACAGTCACCTCATGATCGAGGCCGAGCTCATCGCATGTAACCCGCGCCACCGTGCCCTGAACCGCGTCAAAGTAGTAGCTGTCCGGTGTCGTAGCGCTGTCATACGTGAACGTTCCAACGCCGTTTTTGATGAACTCGCCATTCACCTTCGTCAGCTTCTCCGCACTCGTGATATTTATTGTCAACCCAGTGACATCCTGATTGTCAAGCGTGATCGGAAAGAGGTGCAACCTGCACAGCTCCGGGTCAGAAGGCGGTGTGATAATCACGCCAACACCGGTCATCTCCTCACTGCCAGACGCGCTGATCGTCGGTGTGATATTCGCGAAAACCTGCCCAGCCTTATACGCGCGCACTGTGTATGTTCCGGCGTCAAGGTTGACAGTCGCGTTGCCGCTCGTGTCGGTAGTACCGGTCGCTATCAGCGGGCTGTCATCGTTACCGCTGTTATGGACGCTGATTTTCGCGCCGGCGATATCGGCGTTAGAGCTATCCTTACAGTGGATCGTGACGTTATACGCTCCGGCGCCGCCGGTGAGGATATCGACTGATGATTGTATATCATCCATGCCGCTGACAGTCACATTGTAATGGTCGAACGCCGAGCGCGCGACGCCATCCACCGTGGCGGAGTACTTCACCTGATACGCCCCTGCCAAAGCGGCGGCGTCAGTAGTATAGTCATAATACCACTCGAGCCCGGCGCCGTTCATGTTGGTTTCCGCCAGCGCCTCGGCGCCCTGCTTGTCGATACCGACCTGAGGCGTTCCGGTTGGAGCCGCGTCAAGAGTTAAATAAAATCTGATTGTTTCGCTTCTGTTTAATTCCCCTAAAAAAGCCATTTCTTCCCCCTCATAATATCTTTCATTAGTTTACGTTCACATTGCTTTTTTCGCCACCGCCACCTGCCGCTGGTTCAACCCTCTGCACACCGCCTAAATCCATATACGCGATATAGTCTACAAAACTACCACTCCATGCTTTAGCTTTCATGTTCTCACCGACGCTGAAATCACCGTTCGCGGCATCTGCAAATTGTGGCGCTAGAGCGGTAGCGTGCGCGCCCTTCGTGACGTTGACTACATCGTTGGTGTTGTTTGAGTAGTTGTTATAATCGACGAAATTCGTTTTCGATCGGTCGCCGCTTGATTCGTTTATCCCGTCACCGCAGTTATCGAATATATTGTTTACGATGATGCTTGAGTTAAGCCCGTACCCTCTAATGCCATACGTTGAGCAGTTATAAAATGTGTTGTTTATTATCGTTGACGAAGCGCTGCCGCCGTCATAAAGTCCGTATCTACATGTATCAGCTACGCATCCAGATAATACATGGAACTTCCCAGAGCCCCAGTCAAACCCCTTGTCAGAATCATGGACATAACAGTTTATCGCATTGGAATTTTTGAAGAAAAGGGCAGTCCCATTGGTGCTTACCGCTTCGCATCCAATGAAGCTTGTTCCACTGAATGTAGACGCGAAAATAGCAGAGCGTCCCGCCGTCGCGCTCGTATTCTCGTTTTTAAGATTTAAGAATTTGCAGTAATCGTCGCCCTTGAGAACGTAACTTCCGGTGCCGGTCATCCTTAGATCGAAGAAGCTCCAATAGTTATTCACTATAAAATCGTTCGCGCCACACGCTATAACCGGACGATTGTTACCGGCTGGACTGTCGCCCCTAACAAGATTATATCCTTTGATGTTTATATGGCCACCCGCCGAGCTAGAATTACCATCCTTGAGCACATTGACCGATGCGGTCAGCGTCATCGCTCCGTCATTCTTTATGTAGACAGACATCCCCGCGACTACCTCAGTCTCTAAAAACGCATCAGTCAGTAAAGCCAACGCGCCACCAAGCTTCCCCGAGCCGACAGTCGCGGACGCGCCGGCGCTCCTGTCAATCGTTACGTTGTTCGTGTCAGTATAGGCCGTCACTCTGTACCAGCCGACCGTGAAGCCGGTACCAGAAGAGATGTAAATACTGTTGCCCACCATCGCCGCCGTGAATCCTCCGGTCGCGGAACTTAGCCCCGTGCCCGCTACATCGGTCGCGAGGTCTGTGAGCGTCAGTTGCGGGTTGTCCTGATTGCTATAATCCGTGCCGCCACTCGCGGTATCAAAAAAGCCGCCGTTCGTATTGTCGCCAGCGGTCGCCCGAAATTCGCAAACAGATGTATTAAGTGCGTTCGCCATTATTTAACCCCTCCAGTCAAGTTGTCAAGTTTCTCTTGCGTTACAGATTTACCCACTTTTTTTGTGTTTGGTATATCTATTGGATCAATACTTAGCCCGAGCTTTATGAACAGTTTTTTGTTTATCGGCTTGAGCGGAGTTTTTGTTGCCTTATTAAGCACCCAATCCTCACGATCATTCTGCGCCTGAACATATCGGTGCGCGCAAGAACCGCTCACAGTATTCCCCAGCGGCACATACACATTGTCAAGATTGCACCTGGTGAATGTAACGCCAGTCATTCCAGCCGGAAAGATTCTAACTCCGCCATCAGGAATCGTTGCCCCATGCGCGACCTCTTGCGCGAAGCATGAGCCCTTTATTTCATCCCTAAACTCATCCGCGAGAAGACCGCCAAAATCCTGCCCGCTGAAATCCTTAAAACTATACTTTACATTTATCGCCATTTTACGCCCCCGTTTTATCCAGCTGTAATGTTAACATTATCTTTGTCACCGTCGCCGCGCTGTCAATATTGAACCTCAAATAATCACCCGCTACGATACCGGTTGTCCAACCGGTAAGCGTCGCGTCCGATGCTTTTTGTGCACTCGTCAGCGTAGGCTTTGCCGACGCGGTGATCGTATCAGCGACTGTCGGTGGAAAATTAGCGAACGTATC
>JAJRXV010000125.1 GCA_024276115.1 Deltaproteobacteria bacterium | reverse complement strand
GTCTATCAGCGTAGGGGCAGTTTTTGATGCGCCTGTTTTCTTCTCATCCGCCTTACCCGCGGTCACGCTACCCTTACCGCCACCAGCCTTAACAGCCTCTGAGGTATCCCCACTCTTTTTGACGATCACCCGCTTCTTTTCTGGTTTTTTCTCGGACTTTTTGGGCTTTACCGGTTTTTTTTCAGACTTACTCTCAGTCTTTTTGGGCTTCGAAACTTTTATAACATCTTTTTTCGCGACCTTCTTGGGTTCCTCCGGCTTCTTCGCGACCTTCTTAGGCTTTACTGTCTTTTTCTCTGGCTTCTTTTTAACCGCTTTGGGCTTCTCTGGCTTCTTTGTAGGTTTAACCTTAACCTTTTTAGGTTTTTCCTGCTTCTTTTCCGGTTTTTTATCGGTTTTTTTGGGAGAATCCTTCTTTTTCTCCTTGATCGGTATTATTTTCTTCGCGACCTTCTTCTGTGGTTTCTTTCTTTTCTTGCGTGCTTTTCTCTTGTGAACGATTTGCGGCATTAAGAGTTTCTGCCCGACCTCAATCCTGTTTATATCTTTTACATCAGGGTTGAGTCTGAGCATTTCTTTAATATAGAAGTTGAAATAATTAGGGTCGATCTGATTCTCACGGATCAAAATCCCCCAGACAGTATCACCTTTTTTGACAAGGTGATAATATGAACCGCTGATGTCGAGGATCTTCTTGTTGACATCGCTATATCCCTGTTCACTTTTGTTAGACGGTTGCCTGCTCTCTTGCGCTGTTAGCACGGTGGCGAAACTGACACCGACAAGCAACGTGAAGAGCGCGATAATAGCGGGCAATCTATTAAGGGGATTTATCATGCACGCATAATAATTTATATTTTCCCATTTTGCAAGCTTAATAACCCGGCAATAAAATGTATAGCATTTAATTGTTACATTAATTTAATTGTTACATTATTTTTAGTACGTATTGTCTTATTCTGTTATTTTCGAGTGCGCCACCACCGTCATCCCCGAATGTCTCTATCTGGGATCCAGACTCTAAACATCCTATTAAACTGAAATAAAGTTTATTCGCTCCGCTCACTGTTTTAGTCCTAGGTTCCCGATTACTACTTCGGGAATGACGGTGCGCGTCCTCGGGAATGACAGTTTTGGGACTTAGAACTACGCGGTGCGAAAACACTATAAATTATCGCCGGGTTAATAAGATAGCTAAATATTTGACAAGCCTATCGTACTATGATAATCAATAATTAGCGCTATGATTTTGATCATGGTCGCGAAAAGCAAAAGAATTAAGGCGATTTAATGAACAAAAAAGCTATAAAGTGGCTGTACAGCGAGTTACCAGAACTTGTGAAGAAAAGTATTATAACTGCCGATACAGCAAAAAACATAAAAAAGTATTATGGAGAAGTCAGCGTTAAAAACAAGCGGGATGTCGCTCTGATCATTTTTGGTATCATCGGCGCACTCCTGATAGGGCTCGGTATAATCCTCCTCCTTGCGCACAACTGGGAGGAGCTTTCACGTCCGGTGCGAACGATACTCTCGATACTCCCACTAATCATCGGACAATCGCTCGCCGCGTGGACTATCAATAGCAAGAGTGATTCGACCGCGTGGAGGGAAGGCACCGCTACTTTTCTCACAATATCCATCGGAGCGTCTATAGCGCTCGTAGCGCAAACGTACAACATCTCGGGTAATCCGCCCAGATTTTTCCTCACATGGATGCTACTAGCAATACCGCTTGCCTACTTCCTCCAAAGCTGTGTTCCGGCGCTACTGTATTTGATCGCTATCCCGGTTTGGACAGCTACGTACAGATATTTGGGTGGCAACCAACACTTATTCTGGCTGCTACTTATACTATTCGTACCGTACTACTGGCAACTCTTGAAAAAAAATCGATACTCAGTCAGTTCGACTCTGCTCTCATGGGGAATTACGATCTGCATACCAATAGCGATCGGTATCTCATTGAAAAGCTGGTCAACCGAGCTTTGGATAATCATCTATTGCAGTATCGTCGCTATCTCATATCAGGTTGGAGAGCTCTGGTTTGCTGAAGCCGTCTCAGGATGGAAGCACCCATACAGAAGAATGGGCTGGATGGGGAGTTTTCTCCTATCGCTGCTATTATCTTTTGATGAAGTATGGGATAGTATCTACTCATCAAATCAACTAACTGAATATTTTCCTGAAGCGATACTCGCGGCCTTAACAGCAGTCGTATCACTTATACTTTTTGGCGTCTTGCTAACCAGAAAGAAATCAAAACTTTTTACGATGTTTTTTGGTATGCTCCCGATTTTAGCCACCAGTGGATGGGTAATAGCGAGGTACATGGAAAATCCGGTGATACCGGCAATAATATTCAACATCTACCTGTTTTCGTTGAGCGTTGTTATTATTACTGCCGGAATAAAAGAAATGCTTCTTAGTGTAGTCAATATTGGTATGTTCATGCTGTCTGCGTTGATCGTCGTTAGATTCTTTGATTCTGACATGAGTATTTTAGCCCGGGGCATCGCTTTTATAGTTATAGGTGTCGGATTTCTTACCGCGAACTTTGTCATCATAAAACGTAAGGGGCTCGAAGCGAAATGAACAAGAAAAAGCTTACATTGATATTGTTCGCATTCCTGGCGATAATACAGGTAGCTACACCGCTTTCGATGATAGTCCGACGAGAGCTAACGCTTAAACATGGGAGGGCATTCCGCTTTCGAATAGCGCCTGTAGATCCTTACGACGCTTTCAGGGGGCGTTACCTTATGCTACGGCTTGAGCAAAACTTAGTACCGGCGCCTGACAACATAAAACTATCTCGCCACCAGAAAGTTTATGCAATCATAAAAGAAGATGCGGACGGTTTCGCGAAGTTTGATCATGTTGAGTTGCAATCCCCTGACGAAGGTGATTATATTGAGGCGAGGGTTTTATATACAAATATTCAGGAAAATAACGCGGTAGTGTTAAAAATGCCGTTTGACCGGTATTACATAAACGAAAAACTCGCCCCTGAGGCAGAAATAGCGTACCAAAACGCAACCCGTCGAGGGAGCAAAGAGAAAGCGTTTATCACTGTTTATGTCAAGTCTGGATTCGCCGTGGTAGACGAGCTCTACATTGGAGATAAGCCGATAATTGAGTTTATCAAATCGCAGAGAAAGTAACCTCACCCGCCAGTCAAATACCCGAGCAATACCTCCCATAATCCCGTGCCACGACTACCTTCATACGCCGCGGTCGCGATGAAGCATACACTTTCGCCGCTGGTGCCATCCTCAACAGAAAAAGCCCCGGTAGTAAAGTTCCATGTAAAATCCGACCTGAGATTGTTTCCGGCAAGATCGGCAACATCATAAGTGATTGTGGTGGAATGTCGCGTGTTTTTTGTAAGGTCCGCCAAGGGGGTGAAGGTCGCTATATAGGTTTCTGGGTCATACTCAACGGTACCAGAAACAAGACCGGCACCGCTAAGCGTAAACGTCAACGTGTTTATCGTTTTAACGTCCATAGGTTCAGAAAATCTCACAGTTACAATAGTACCAGCGCTCACGTCAGTACTAGCGTGCTTTGGGAAATGCTCTTTTATCGCGGGCTGTGTGGTGTCGTCAGCGGCACTAGCCCGCGAAAACAGGGCGAGCAGTGTAAAACTAAGCGTAAAAAGCAACATTAATATTAACTTTGGTAGATTTTTTTTCATTCACCAACCCCGGAATCTTAGTATTTATTTTTTTACGAGGCATAATCTTAGCACAGAACTTATTTTTGTGAAACTTATTTTTGGGGTAATAACCGGTAAGAGTTGTTATACTTGGTTCAGGGGACTGTTGCCAAATAGAGAATTCTCCCTGTTTTCGAAAAAGTCGTCGCTCTAAGTACCTGTAAAAAAGGGGGTGCGACCAGCATCGCGATGCTCGGGAATTTAGGGGGAATCCCCCCCTAAGGTGGATTGGGCAACATGCCCATGATATTAAGGTTGCTTCATTTATTGTTGTGCGTAATCCGCTTTATTTAGGGAATTATGTAATATTAACCCGGCGATAAAATGTATAGTGTAATACTCCTGCCGTCGTGCAGGAGTCTTTATTTTGGAGTTTTCCCGTATTTAGCAAAATTTTAATTTTTGTTAGGTAATATTTTCAAGCTGAATTATGTCATAAAAATACCGGGAATATCCGCTGAGACCAGACATATAGCTCATTGTAAAAACCTGCTGGAACACTCATAAAAAACCTCTAAAAGAAATAAATCAAGTATTTGTATTGACTTTTTTGCAAATAGGTATTATTTTATTCGAAAGTGCTTTGGATAGAAGGTATTCCTGAAGCTCGATTTTTTTGTGCGAGAATGGCGGAACTGGCAGACGCGCTGGATTTAGGATCCAGTGGGCAACCGTGGGGGTTCGACTCCCCCTTCTCGCACCATTTTATACCGAAAGGACACATCGTAAATGAAACTTAGTATGGAGGAGATCAGCTCCGTTGAGAAGAAAATAACTGTTACCATAGAGAAGGAGCAGGTGGCGAAAGAATACACTAACGTCATCTCGCTGGTGGCGAAAAATGCTTCTGTCAAGGGGTTTCGCAAGGGTAAAACCCCGAAGTCAGTTGTTGAAAGCGTCTACGGCGCGAAGATCGTAGATGACGTAATAGAGAAGCTGATCAAGGGCACATTTGAAGATGCCATGAATAAAAAAGAGTTGAAACCTGTCGCATCACCGCGCATTTCGTTTGACGACTTCAATAAAGAGGGCGATTTTGTATATACGATGATCGTCGAGTTGATGCCTGAGTTTGAACTCGGTGACTACTCGAAGTTTTCGCTTAAACGTAAGAGCGTTGAAGTAACCGACGAAGAGCTTGATAATACTATAAAAAAGCTGTGTGAACAGCAAGCGGTATTTAAAGAGACCTCTGACGATAAAGAGATCGCGAATGGTGATATGGTGATATTAGATTTTAAGGGGACTTTGCCCTCTGGTGAGGCTATCAGAGATGGGGAGAAGGAGAACTTCTCACTCGTAATAGGATCTAACAGCCTTATACCAGGGTTTGAGGACAGCATGGTCGGACTCAAAAAAGGTGAGGAGAAGGATTTTGTCGTTACTTTCCCAGAAACTTATTTTGAAAAGGAATACGCTGGTGTAGACGCGAAATTTCACGTCAACATCAAGGAGATAAAAGAGAAGGAACTCCCAGAGATAAATGACGACTTCGCTAAAGATCTCGGTGACTACGAAAACCTTGACGCGCTGAAGGCGTTTGTCAAAGAGAACCTCGCGAAAGAGAAAGAGCGAAGCAGCGCCAGCAATCTCAGAGAGCAGATAATCACCGCGTTGCTAGATACTCATAAATTTGATGTTCCAAGCGCTATGACGAACAAGCAGTTGGATTATATGGTGCAAGAGGCGAAGCAGCGATATCAGCAGCAAGGCGCTGACGAGGCGTTTTTGACTACTATCGAAAAGGATATGCGTGAGAATTCTCGCGACCTTGCCTCCAATATTGTTCGACGTGAGCTTATTCTCGGCCGGATCATCGAAGCTGAGGAACTTATCGCGGATGATTCTGATATCGAGGCAAAGTACAATGATATTGCCGCGAGTCTGGCGCGTTCTGTCGATGAAGTAAAAAAATACTACAAGAGCATCAAAGCTGAGCAGTACCTGAAGGAAGAGGTGCTGACGCAAAAGCTGTTCGACAAGTTTATCAGTGAAGCTGATATAGAGGAGGTAGCGTAGATGAATCTTGTACCTATGGTCGTTGAGCAGACCAACCGTGGCGAAAGAGCTTACGATATTTTCTCAAGGCTTCTGAAGGACCGGATAATATTCTTAGGGTGCGCGGTGACTGACGATATGTCGAACCTGATAATCGCTCAGTTGCTCTTCTTAGAGGCTGAAGACCCTGAGAAGGATATACATTTATACATCAATTCACCCGGTGGCGTTGTCACCGGTGGACTCGCGATATATGATACTATGCAATATATACGCCCTGATGTCTCCACGATCTGTATGGGGCAGGCGGCGTCTATGGGTGCGCTACTTCTGGCGGCCGGGGCAAAGGGGAAGCGTTTTTCACTACCGCACTCGCGTATTATGATACATCAGCCACTCGGGGGATTCTCCGGGCAGGCGACTGACATAGATATTCACGCGAAAGAGATATTGCGGTTAAGAAAATCACTTAATCATATTTTAGCTAAACACTCAAAACAGCCGATAAGCAAGATAGACGCCGATACTGAGCGAGATTTCTTTATGTCGGGCAAGCAGGGTGTAGAGTATGGATTAATTGATGAGGTTGTCGAAAAACCTTTGAAACAAAACTAATAATTTGATATAATAATACATGAAGTATTATTTATGGAGGTGGCTTCATGGCGAAGAAAAAAGGTTATAACAGTTCACTTATATGCTCTTTCTGCGGTAAGAGTCAGGATAAAGTGAAAAAACTGATTGCTGGACATACAGTTTATATCTGTAATGAATGTATAGAGTTATGTAATGAGATCATCACTGAGGAGCAGGAGAAAGAGGTACGCTTAAACCGTAAGCTTAACATCCCGAAACCTAAAGAGATCAAGAAGATACTCGATGATTACGTTATCGGACAGGATTTGGCTAAAAAAATCCTCTCGGTAGCTGTCCATAACCATTACAAAAGGATAGAGGCGAAGGTCTCGAGTGATGAGGTGGAGTTGCAGAAGAGCAATATTCTGCTCATCGGTCCTACCGGTTCGGGGAAGACTCTTCTCGCGCAAACGCTGGCAAAATTGCTTAACGTACCGTTTACTATCGCTGACGCGACTACCCTGACTGAGGCTGGTTATGTCGGTGAGGACGTTGAGAACATAATCCTCAGCTTGTTGCAATCCGCGGATTACGATATTGAGCGAGCCTCAAAAGGTATCGTCTATATCGATGAGATCGACAAAATATCCAAAAAATCCGATAACATGTCTATCACCCGTGATGTTTCTGGTGAAGGTGTACAGCAGGCGCTCCTGAAAATAATTGAGGGCACCATGGCGAATGTACCTCCAAAGGGCGGTCGTAAGCATCCGCAACAGGAGTGTTTACGGGTAGATACGACCAACGTCCTCTTTATTTGCGGTGGTGCGTTCAACGGACTAGAGCAGGTAATAGAGCAGAGAATGGGTACAAAGTCACTCGGCTTTAAAGCGGATATCAAGGCAAGAAAAGAGAAGAAAATCGGTGAGATTTTGTCACACTCACAGTCTGAGGATCTGATAAAATTTGGTTTGATCCCAGAGTTTGTCGGCAGGTTGCCGGTGTTGGCGTCTATGGACGAACTCGATGAAGACGCACTCGTCAAAGTCCTGCAGGAGCCGAAAAACGCTCTGATCAAGCAGTACAAAAAACTCTTTGATTTAGAGGATATCAAGCTTGAGTTCACACATGGCGCACTGAAAGCGATCGCTAAAGAAGCTATCAAGCGAAAATCCGGCGCGCGTGGGTTACGCGGAATACTCGAGGCGATACTTCTTGATATAATGTATGAGATTCCTTCGCAGTCTAACATAAAGGAATGTATAATCAACGAAGAAGTCGTCGAGAATAACGAGAGTCCGATAATCGTCTACGAAAAAAAGGCACAATCCGCCTAGTAACGTGTCATGTAAGGGGGTAATATACAGACGCGACTTATTTCTAAACCCCGCTATTATTAATCTTTTACATGAGGTGCTATAAAGTTGGCTACTACTTCTAACAAGGGTCAAGCTGGTGCTGACGACCCTGTAGATAATATAAAATCTGAATGTTTACCGCTACTTCCATTGAGGGATATTGTTGTCTTCCCTTATATGGTGGTGCCGCTTTTTGTCGGCAGAGAAAAATCCGTAAAAGCTCTTGACGTTGCTCTGAAAACTGACCGGAAGATACTGCTGGTCACTCAAAGGAAAGCAAAAGTAAACCACCCGAATGAAGAGGATATCTACTCTGTCGGGACGGTCGCAACCATAATACAACTGCTCAGGCTCCCTGACGGTACGGTTAAAGTACTTGTTGAGAGCAAGCAGCGCGCTAACATTAAGAAATTCATACCAAATCCTGACCACTTTTTGGTCGAAGTGGAAAACATAGATGACAAGTGGGAGCACTCGCCAAGAGAAGAAGCTCTTATGCGGACTGTTAAATCTACGTTTGAGACCTTCGTTAAGCTTAACAGCAAGATACCGCCCGAGATGATAGCGTCGATCACCAGTATCGATGACGCGACAAGGCTTGCGGATACTGTTGTCGTGCACCTCTTGCTCAAGATCGATGAGAAGCAGGAGATCCTTGAGATGTTCAGTCCGACTAGCAGGCTCGAAAAGATTTTGGTCTATATGGATTCTGAGATCGAGATACTGCAGGTCGAACGAAGGATCAAAACCCGCGTCAAGAAGCAGATGGAGCATACTCAAAAAGATTATTACCTCAACGAGCAGATGAAAGCGATACAGAAGGAACTCGGGGAGAAGGATGAATCTAAAAACGAACTGAATGAACTCGAAAAACAGCTCGCTCGAAAGAAGATATCTAAAGAGGCTGAGGAGAAAGCGAAAAAAGAGCTTAAAAAGCTAAAGCTTATGTCACCTATGTCCGCTGAGGCCGCGGTTATCAGAAACTATATCGATTGGTTTCTCGCGCTTCCGTGGAGTGCTAAAACCGAGCAGGAGCTTGATCTCGACAAAGCGACCCAAATCCTCGACGAAGATCATTACGGTCTTCACAAAGTAAAAGAACGTATTCTCGAATACCTCGCGGTGCAAACGCTAGTCGAAAAGATGAAAGCGCCGATTTTATGCCTCGTTGGCCCCCCCGGGGTCGGAAAGACATCGCTCGCGAAGTCGATAGCGCGCGCTACCGGCAGAAACTTTATCAAGCTTTCGCTCGGTGGTGTTAAGGACGAAGCTGAGATACGAGGTCATCGACGTACATATATTGGTGCTATGCCGGGCAAGATAATACAATCCTTAAAGAAAGCGAAAGCAAATAACCCGGTCTTTTTGATGGACGAGGTAGATAAAATGAGTGCTGATTTTCGTGGGGATCCATCTTCGGCTCTGCTCGAAGTGCTTGACCCTGAGCAGAACAGCGCGTTTAACGATCATTATCTTGATGTGGATTATGATCTGTCTGATATCCTTTTCATCACGACAGCGAATACTATGCACAGGATTCCGGCGCCTTTGCTTGACAGAATGGAGACGATCCGATTGCCGGGCTACACAGAGGAAGAAAAATTCCATATCGCTAAAATATACCTCGTAAAGAAGGAAAAGGAGGCGAACGGTCTCACCGATAAGGATATCGAGTTCACTGATCCGGCACTCTACAAAATAATCAGGAGCTACACCCGGGAAGCGGGCGTGAGGAACCTCCAACGTGAGATTTCGACGGTCTGCCGTAAGGTGGCGAAGACGGTCGTTAAGTCCGGGCGGGGAAACCTTACCCGTGTGACAGCGAAGAAGATCAACAAATATCTCGGACCACTGAGGTTCCGATTTAAGAAAGCTGAGGAGGAAAACAGCATCGGTATGGTCAACGGGCTTGCGTGGACAGAGGTCGGCGGTGAGCTGTTGCCAGCTGAGGTCGCTATCCTCGGGGGTAAGGGCAACCTGATTGTTACTGGGAAACTTGGTGATGTTATGAAGGAATCAGCACAGGCGGCGCTTTCGTACGCCCGCTCCAGGGCATTGAGTCTAGGGCTGAAACCGGACTTCTACCAGAAGCTTGATATTCACGTGCATATTCCTGAGGGCGCGATACCGAAAGATGGTCCGTCAGCTGGCATAACAATGGCTACGGCGATAATATCGGCGCTCACTGGGCAACCGGTTAGGAGTGACCTCGCGATGACTGGAGAGATAACGCTGCGCGGCAGAGTATTACCGATCGGAGGTCTCAAAGAGAAGATCATCGCGGCGCACCGTGGTCACATAAAGACTATCATAATTCCAGAGGAGAACGAGAAGGACTTGGTTGATATCCCGAAGAAGATACTCAAGGATCTTGAGATCAAGAGCGTTAGTCACATGGACGAGGTGCTGAACATATCGCTTATTAAGGACCCTGCGCACCGGATAGTCTCGCACTTGATCGAAGAAACCGAAAAATACGATGATAAAAACAGTGATTCATCAGAAATACGCCCGCACTAGTGGCTCAGCCGCTAGTCGGTGGTGAGTATAGCCCTCACCGGAGCGCCATCACCATTATCTATTTTTAGCGGCAGGCATATGAGGTTGTACTCTCCTGGAGGGACAGCTGTTAGATCCAACCCCTCTAATATCATGCTTCCGTAGTCGAGCAGGGTGTGATGCACCGATAGATCTTTGGACTCAAACGGCTCGACAGAAATATAATCGATTCCGACGAGTAAAATGCCGCTTTGGACTATCCACTTCGCCGCGTCGCTGGAAATTGTAACAAACTCTTTTTCGGTTTCGGGCTTTTTCCAGAAGCTTGAATTTATAGTTTTCAGTAGAAGCCGTTTTGTGCCCTTAGGTACTGACCGCTCAAGCTCTTCCTTTGTTATAGCGCCTTTTGTCCTTGATATTTCAGCCACAAAAGCAGGTCCGATAAAAACCTCTAGAGAAATCTCATCAATCGTCATTCCTTGAATATTAAGATGGTTCGGCGCGTCAACATGCGTTCCGGCATGTGAGTTGATCGTAATACTGGCGATGTTCACCTCGTCCCCGGTCGTGATGCTTGATTGTGATGTTATCTGAATCGGTGGGTCTTTAGGATAGACATGAGTTTCTTGCGCCAGCAGAACAGATATATCGTATATTTTCATAGGTTCCCTCACTCTTGAATTATGTTAATTAAGGTACTTCACTAGTCGTCTCAACCCATCTTCGGTAGAAACCGCCGGTGAATAACCGAGATCTTCTCTCGCCGCACTAATATCGAAATAGTGTGATTTCGCAAGTTGTGACGCGACAAAACGTGTCATCAGCGGTTCTTGTTTGATACGAAACAACCGATACATACGCTCCATAATAGCACCGACGCGGTAAGCTGTTTCGAATGATATCCGCTTATCGACCTTTGGCGCGCCGACCATATCGAGCAGGGTGTCTATCCAATCCCAGAGGTTGACCGGTTCCCCCTGCGAAATAAAATACGCTTTTCCCGCGGCGGCGGCTCCTTCTTGTAGCGCGTCGAGCGCATTCAGATGAGCGTCAGCGGCGTTCTCAACGTAAACGATATCGACCATGTTCGTTCCGTCACCGACTTTTTTCAGCTTGCGTTGTTTCGCTCTTTCGATTATTCTTGGTATCAGGTTGTTATCCCGCGGTCCCCAAATCAGGTGCGGTCGTAGCGAGACGGTCAGGAGACCGCTATCTCTGTTCGCGTTAAGTACAGCACGCTCAGCTATCGCTTTTGTGCGTGGGTAATCGCAGAGGTAGCGGTCAGGGTATCGGCACTGGGCTTCAGTCGCGCCGGTGATCGCATCGGTACCGAAGACGACAGAGGGTGAGCTTGTGTATATTAACTTTCGCACATGATTTTCTTTACACGCTTTGATGACATTTTTGGTACCGGTTACGTTTATATCGAAGTAGTCCTTAGCTTTTCCCCACACGCCAGCGAGCGCGGCAACATGAAACAGTGCGTCGATATTTTTGCAGGCGTCATTTAGCGCGTCATAAGAGCGCAAGTCCCCCCGCACCACCTCAACACCCGCTCTCTCAAGTTCGTCATATTTCCCTCGGGCAAAAACGCGGACGGTTTCACCACGAGCCAGCAGTTTTTCGACTATGTACCTGCCAAGGAATCCGCCACCACCGGTAACTAATACTTTCATAAATTCCCCATAAATCAAATAGTTATTAAGTTATGATATTAACAGATAACTTAAAACTGTCAATAAAAAATCAAGTATATGAAGAAATTAACTTGAATTTACAAATATATTTACTACAATTAATGTAAAGAATGTTATAATTTTTTAATGGGGGGCGAATGTTAAATAAAATACTAACGTTAATGTTAAAGTTATTGACATTAATTGCATTATTCATGCTCTCAAATGCTTTTGCCGCAGAGGAAGATGTCAAGAAGAAGCTTTTTCGTCAGTAGCTATCATCGTGAATATGCTTGGTCTCAAGAGACCGGTGCGGGGCTATTAGTAGCAGACTAAGATCACATTAACTTTGGAGGCACAAATTGTCAATAAATTCTCACAAGCTGAATGTTGTTCTTCTGCTTTGTATATTTCTGGTTATTATTACTACCCCTGCTTTAGCGTCTAATAAGAAAAAGCTATTGGTCGTAAGTAGTTACCACCGCGAGTACGTATGGACTCAGGAGACTAACCAGGGGCTATGCGCCGCGCTTAAAGAGTATGGGTATTTTGACAGCGATGCTCAAATTATTGAATTCACAAAAAGCGACGAGATAGAAACGCCAAAAATGATTATGAAAAAGATATGGATGAACACAAAAAAGAAAAAAAGCGCAGAGCAAATAGCTAGCATAGTAAAAAAAGTGACCGAAGAGGTTCGAAAATTCAAACCAGACATCATCCTCTTAGGCGATGATAACGCCGCGCGATATATAGGTAATCAGTTCTTGGACAGTAAAACGCCAATAGTCTTTTGGGGTGTCAACAATACCCCTGTGAAATATGGTCTTCTGGACAGCATAGATAGACCCGGTCATAATGTGACAGGGGTATATCAGGCGGGTTATTACGCTGAAAGCATGGAGCTGTTGACAAGGATCGTCCCAAAGATCAAGACATTCGCTGTTTTGTCAGATGATACCTCCAGCGGGCGGTCACATACAAAAAAAATCGAGCGGCTTGTACGTAGCGGAATAATAAAAAATAAATTAGTTGAAATATCGATAGAAAACAATTACGACAAATGGCAAAAGAAAGCGTTGGAGCTTCAGAATAAAGTCGACGCGTTTTTGATAGCTCAATATTCTGGACTAACTGGTAAAGATGGCAAATATGTATCTACTCAAGAGGTAACAAAATGGTACTTGAATAATATTAAGATACCAGAAACGGTCATTTTTGGGCAATTTGTCAAGCAGGGTATGCTTTGTTCAGCTGATGACTCGGGTTACAACCAGGGGTATAGCGCGGCAAAAATAGCGCTCGATATTCTAGAAAATGGCAAAGTGCCGGCGACATACAAACCAATTTTTCCAAAGCGGGGCGCATTGATGGTCAACAAAAAAAGAGCCAAGGCGCTTGGGATCACTTTTACAGAAGATATGGGAATTGAGGAGTACCACTAATCAAGTGAAAAACACGCGACTATTTAAAACAAAAAAACTATCTATTTTCTACAGGTTGTTGATATCTTCGATAGCGTTCGCTATTTTTATTATAACGACACTAACCGGTGTGTTTTATTTTTTTAGTAAAGACTCCATTAATAAATATTTAAAAGAAGAGATCTATCAGGATTTAAATAATATAGCGTATGATTTTAACAGCATAAAAGAGAAGCTGGTTTTTGACCATGAGATTCTGGCGACTGACCCTTCAGTTGACAATTATGTCATGTCACCAAAATTCAATTATGATATAAATTCCAGAGAGCTTGAAAAGCTGTTTTTTGAATATCTCAGGCATTCTAACACATATCAGAGTATTTATTATGTTGATTATTTAGGGATGGAAAAAATTCGTGTTGACAAGAGTACTGGCAGGATACGACAATATCGTGATTTAAGCGAGAGTTCTCTATTTAAAAAAATCATTTTTGACACCCCGGCGGTAACAGCTGTCGAAGCGCCACAAGTCAATAAAAATGGGGATGTACAGTTTTTTTCAGCTGTCAATGTAATCGATGGCGATGTTGGTCAGTTCGGTGGCGGCATAATAATCAAGCACGATCTGAACAAATATTTAGATTTCCTGAATGAAATAAAGATAAATGATGTGAAGGTAGTCTGGGTATTTTCACCTGATGGTCGTACATTAATGTACCCATCTGACGAGACATACATTTTAGACCCCGGCACACAGCTGTTAAAAGAGTTTCAAAAGGCTCCGGTATTCCTAGAGTCTGATGATGGGATGATACTGTATCAGGATCTTTCACTCATATCCGGTGAACCGTTTGTAAGGGTTGCCATTAGTGTACCTTCTATCATTATACTCAGCGACATTAAGAGGATGGTACGGTTTTCTTTTATCGTATTTCTAATCTTCTCTGTCATCATCGTAATACGCGTTTATTATCAGTCAAAGCATTTTTCAGAACCGATCGTCGAACTCTCCAAAGCGGCAGCCTCTTTGGCAAAGGGAAATCTCACAACTGTAGTAAATTTAAAGGCTCACGGAGAAGTCAGCACATTGGTAGACAGTTTTAACCAAATGTCCAGCGAACTGAAACTATCGCGAGAAGAGATCATTGAACGAAGCGAAGAGCTCGATGCCGCTAATGAAATACTAGAGTCAACAAACGAAGAGCTGGCTGCGAGTAATGAAGAACTTATGGCGACAAACGAGGAGCTCAGCGCGTCAAACGAAGAATTGGATGACTTGAACGCAACGTTAGACCAACGCGTTAAAGAGCGTACAAAAAACCTGAGAGAAGCACAGCGCATTGCAAAACTTGGCAATTGTATATGGAACATTGCTACAGGAGAAGTTGAGTGCTCTGAAGAAGCATATAGAATATTGGGACTCCCCACAAACACTACTCACCTTACTATTGATATGTACTCAGAAATAATTCACCCAGATGACCGGGAACGTTTTATCGCGAGTACAAAAAAAACCCCTACCTCCACTGGAGAAGCGGTTGCGTTGGAATATAGGGTATTATTGCCTAATGCCGAGGTGAGAGAACTGATAAATATCGGAGTTATGATGTTCGATGATAACGGTAATCAGCTGTATGTGACAGGAACCATTCAGGACATAACTGACCGCAAAAAAATCGAAAAAGAGAAAGAAGCGCTATGGAGCCAGTTGTTACAGGCACAAAAAATGGAATCTATTGGACGGCTGACCGGTAAGATCGCGCATGATTTCAACAACCTATTGACACCTATCATAGGTTTCAGTAGCCTCGCTATGGAAAACTTACCTGATGGAGATAACACTAAAAAAATTCTCGCTAAAATACACAATGCAGGCAATAAAGCCGCGGCCTTGATTTCGCAACTACTTTCTTTCAGCAAAAAACAGGTGCTCAAACTTAATGTTGTCAATATCAACAAAATCATTGAAAGTATGAGTGATATCCTAAGTGGTATTGTCGGAGAAAGTGGAGTGCTTGAGCTGAAACTCGACCCCTCTATCAAAAATATTACAGGTGATAGCACTCAAATAGAACAGGTATTGATGAACCTTGTTGTAAACTCAAAACACGCGATACCTGAAGGTGGCCGAGTATTTATAGAAACAGTTTATATCGAATTAGATGAAAAAAACGCCAAAAATTTTCAAGGAGCGACTCCAGGGGAATATGTAAAGCTAATAGTCGCTGACAATGGTGTTGGTATGGATACAGAAACAATGCAGAAGATGTTTGACCCGTTTTTTACAACAAGAGCTAAGGGGAAGGGTACCGGGCTCGGGCTTTCAACTGTTTTTGGAATTATCCAGCAACATGATGGCTTTCTGCATGTAAGTAGTACCCCTGATTATGGAAGCATATTTGAAGTATATTTTCCGGCAACAGATGGAGATATAGAATCAGTTAAGGTTGAAAAAATAGATATTAAAGAAGATGGCGAAGGAACAATATTAGTAGTTGACGATGATGTTGAAAATCTTGACCTGTATGTTAGCTTGATAGCTCCTCTAGGCTATAATGTACTAAAAGCTGACAGCGGTGAGCAAGCTCTGAAAACAATTCAGAACTCTAATGTAAATATAGACCTGTTGGTGACAGATGTAGTCATGCCCGGGATGAATGGCTGGAGACTTTATGATACTGTCAAGAAGAGCAAGCCGAACATAAAGGTTATGTTTATCTCAGGTTTTGTTGATAATCAAATTGTAATGGAAAATATTCTTGAGAACAAAAAACCGTTCCTTAAAAAACCGTTCCCACCGAAAAACTTTTTGGACATGATTAGAGAACTCCTGCATAAATAGAGTAATAGGGCTCCGCAATTTCAAAAGAACAACTTCTAGTTGAACAAATCACTCTTTTTTGATATCCTGCGTTTCTAAAGGATTATTTAACTATGGAAAAAGAAATATATCTGGACTGGTCGGCAACGTCTTACAAAAAACCTACGCAAGTCCTTGACGCGATGATATCATTCATAGAGGACGTCGGTGTCTCCTCAGGCCGCGGCGCGTATAAGAGAGCGTTCGCGGCGGACAACATAGTCTACGAATGCCGCAAGGAGGTCGCGCGTCTCTTTTCGGTTTCTGACCCGGCGCGGATCGCGTTTACGTCCGGCGCTACTGAGTCGATAAACCTTTTGCTCAAGGGTTTTTTGCAGCCCGGAGATCATGTCGTCACAACCTCACTAGAACATAATGCCGTCATCAGAACCCTGCACCGTCTCAAGCTCACGCGGGACGTCGACTACACCATAGTACACTGTGATAGTGGAGGGCACTTCGACCTCACCGACTTCAAAAAGAGCGTCAGACCGAACACAAAGCTGTTCGCTCTCAACCACGCCTCCAACGTCATCGGTCGCATCCTTCCGATCCGGGCGATTACGAAGATAGCGCACGAGCATAACGCGAAAATTATGCTAGACACAGCTCAGTCCGCCGGATCGCTTGAGGTGAATGTCGCTGAGCTTGATGTTGATCTTCTCGCGTTCGCCGGGCATAAATCGCTATTAGGACCTCAGGGGGTCGGTGGCGTATACATCAGAGAGGGCATAACTCTAGCCACATTTAAGGAGGGCGGTACCGGTAGCGACTCCAAATCGCGGACAATGCCTGAGAACCTCCCTGAGCGGTTTGAGGCCGGGACACTCAACTATCCCGGGATAGCAGGGCTGAAAGAGGGGCTGAAATATATCAACAGTAGAGGTGTTACGAGCATACGGAAGGCGGAGCTAGAGGTGATAAAATATGCTCTAGAGCGGCTCAAAGCACTAGAGCATCTGACACTTTACGGTAGTGGTAACGCCGATGATACCGTCGGTGTCTTCGCGCTGAACGTCAAGGGGTACGAGCCGAGCGTTGTCGCGCACACGCTCGATATAGAGCATGGCATAATGGTACGCTCTGGACTTCATTGCGCACCACTCGCCCATGAGTCGATCGGTACTCTCGATGGCGGCGCACTCCGCGCGAGCATAGGTTACACCACAACAAAACATGAGATTGATGTCTTCATCGACGCGCTTGAAAAACTTCGGTAAAGGAAAACTATGACAGAACAAAAGCTGTTTTTAGAGAGGGTATCGCTGATATACATGGCGCCGTGCGTCATTGCCAATAACAACGTGCGGTTTGAGGCTGAGTTCTCTAGCGATGTTAAAGAGGTCATGCCGTACCTCAACACGGTCATCAAGAACGCTACGTACAACCCCGAGCGAGAGATAATATTTTTCACCAAAGGACCGCGGATGATAACGCTCCGCGATAGAAAACTGGCGGTACAACGGGCGGATGACCAAACCGACGCGTATAAAATAATAGATTTTGTTAAGGACCTGATAAACGATACTTACGCCAATCGTGAGAGTATAACTCCGTCGTATGAAAAGAAAGTGCGGACAAGCGCGCTTGAAATATTTTCGTACCTGCCGCGGACAAACTGCAAGCTCTGCGGTGAGCCTACCTGCCTGGCGTTCGCGGTAAAACTGCTTGCCGGGGAGGTGGCGCTCTCGGCGTGCGTGCCGCTTTACAGCGGTGAGAAGTTTTCGGCGCGGAAGAAGGAGATGGAGGAGCTGGTCGAGACGATGGGGTTAAATAGTTAAGAATGAAGAATTATGAAGGAGAAATGAGCCACTACTGTTATTTCCGACTTTTTACCACAGATCGAAGTATCTACACAGCGTCATTCCCGAAGGCTTTTATCGGGAAACCATGACTAAACTCTGAGCAAAGCGAATAAACTTTGCTTTAAGTTTAATGGGATGTTTTGATCTCTGGATCCGATAGCAACGCTCGAGGATGACATTGTGGGCGCACTCGGGGAGGTGTGCATAGCGTTTTGGGGCTTATCCCGCCGCCTTCACTCCGGCGTCATAACACTCCTTCAACATATCGAAACGCTCAATCGCGATAGCCTTCTCGTCTAATCCCCGAAAAAGTAGCGGCTCCTCATTGGTGAAGTTGATCGCGTCAAAAAAATATCGCATCACAAACTGTACTCCATCGAAGACCTTTTTGCCTTTTGTAGCGCCGGCGGAAAGAAAGTATCCGCGTCTTTTCTCCTCTGGCTTTTCAGCGTCATACAGGTGTAGCTTGTACTTCCTCATCCACCTGTGCTGGGACCTGTCTACGAAAGCTTTTGTGATTGCTGAGAGTCCATAGAAGAAGATCGGTGAGGCAACGAGCAATACGTCGACGTCATCGAGCATATTGTACACCGCCTGATAATCGTCGTCGTATATGCACTCACCGGTGTCGTCACAAGCGCCGCATTCTGTGCAGGGCTGTATCTCCATGTCACGCAGGTATTTTTTGATGATCGTCGCGCCGCTGTCAGCCGCGCCTCTGGCGAACTCGTCGGTGAGGATATCTGTGTTACCGCCCTCACGCGGGCTACCGTATAATGCTAATATTTTCATAAGAAAAATATACCTTTAATTATTATGAAAATCAAGTCGATTATTACAAATACTTACTAAAAACTGACATAGGTATTCATTTCAATAGGTTCGAGCTTACGATAAAGGGCAACATGCTCATCAAACGGGTCATAACCGAGGAACTCAATTGTTTTTGGAATACTCTCAGGGTAGGGTGGTTATTGGTCTCATAATGTATTCAGTAGCAATACAACAGTAGGTCTTGTTGCTTTTAACGTAATTCGACTAAATGGCAACAAGCCGTACCCGATTGGATTCCTCACATTACTCGACCTGCTCCGCCTTTAAGAGTTGATTTATAAAACCCTCCAGCAAATTCTTTAATCTACACTATCCTTCGGTGGCATGACACGGCTCGCTATCCGCGACGGGAAGGATAGCAAGAAACGCACCAAGGAGCTGACAGTTGTCACGGTTTTCAATTGGCGTTGTTAGACGATGCGGAGCTTGTTGGTCAAGCGGCACGCTTGCGTCCGACGATGTTGAGCTCGAGGACGAGTTCACGCCGCATACCTATACTCTGCGTGACGGCAGGGTCATTTACTCAAAAGAAAACGACCCCATCATCGACGCAATCTTTAAACTTTGTAGGACAAAAGAAAACTTTAATGATCATGAGATTCTTTTTTTTCAGCTCCAAAATTTGGAAAACTCTCTTTTGCGTAAATCGAATGGCATGTCACACAAGCCTCATTCATTTTGTAAAAGTAAAAGTTCACAAGCTCAGCGTTATGTTCCTTTGCCGACACAGCTAGGCGTAGAGCGGTATTGTGAAACCCTGAGTCGAGTTTAATAAATTCTTTCGGCAGTACCCTGTGTAGCTCTTCAAGTTGCTTTCGACTTAGCTCCTGCTTTAAAATATAACTTTCTTTGATTTTTTTTGCCGCATCATGAATCGTTTTCCACTCACCTGCGTAAATAGCGTTTAGGATAACGCCCATGTTTTTTTCAATTGCGAG
>JAJRXV010000124.1 GCA_024276115.1 Deltaproteobacteria bacterium | reverse complement strand
CGACTCTTGTCGTTCTCTTCAAGATCCCTGTGCAGAAGTTTCATAACCTGCGTTCGCTTACCGTCCTTCATCATCGCGAGTATTTCTTTGGTGCGGATCATAATCGCCGAGATGATAAGGTTACGGTTCTGTTGGATCGCTGCAGTAACCTCGGACTCAATGAAGCAATCAGATTTACCTTTGCCTTGATTCGCGATATCAAAATCTATTACGAACGAACGCGACTGTATCTCGGACAGCTCTCCGCAGAGCGGTTCTATACCTGTAGTGTTCAGCAGGCATTTAGTCTTCTCGGTGACGGTTTCGCTGTCGGTTCCGCTCTTTCGCTTCTCCTTCGCGATCCCGGTGATACTCGTCAGCATGAAAGTGACCAGCTCATCACGCATCTGCTTTACCTCGATGTTATCGAGCACGATTAACGGGTTCTGCGAGCCATCGGTGTAGTTGGCCGCATCTGTCGCTTTCTTGTGCTGCGGTTCGCCATAGAGCAGGGTAGAGATTAGCTTACTCGCCGTGGTCTTACCTGAACCGGCAGAACCCTCGAAACGTGTCATAGGCCTCGTACCTGAAAAGTCTAGCATCAGGAAACATGACAGCCACGACATGATCAGGAACCGATCAGCCTTGGAGCAGGTCATGTTATTGACAATCAGATCGACGATCAACTTATCCGCCTTCTCCGGCTTAGACTCTTTCAGGAACTTCAGCGGCTTCATCTTGCTCGAACCGTCGAGTATGACACCGTCAGCATTACCGCCATTCTTCATGATCTCGACACCATCGGGCGTAATCTTCGCGATCTCATGATCTTTGTTGTTCAGATTAAAATAGATCGTATACTTCGATACCTCTGAGTGAAGCCACGAAAAGTGATTCCGCACTTGACCGTTATTCACCGCGAGAGATGGCATTACTTCGAAGAGCGTCCGCCCCTCGGATGTGGTCGGGATCATTCCGGTGTTCTTGAATATCATCGCCGAGTAATATCGCTTCCGACCGCGATCCGGCGAGTCCATCCAGTAAATTGAATTATCAAAATACATGAACGGCTCGCCCGACTGCGTATGAAAAAACTGCGCGCCGTTCGCTTTGAACCACTCGTAGGCCGCCTCTGACGCCGCAATATAATCAGGCGGTCTGTTACCAAATGATGTTGCGATAAGTACCGCATTGATGCGGGCCTTGCATGAACCGGGCGGTGCCTCGCTAAGAAGTTTCGCCTTTCTCTTCTGCCATTTTTCCTCGATCTTGCGGTTCTTGATAATTGCCCTGATATGCTCTTTTAGCGTGGTCATCGTCACATCTTTGCAAACTCGCTCCTTGAGGAGCTTCAAAAAACGGCTCTGCTCCATAGCGTTCTGATTGGCAATCTCGATGAGAATCGGCTCCACCGCGCGGTTTCGCTCTTGACCACGAATTTATTGCGTATGCAATTTCACGGGGCATTTGCGAAAACTCCATCATTCATTTCAGCAACCATTTCTTGTATTTTTATGAAGTAAATGTTATAGTTTTTATGATTCTAATTCAAAAAATATTACTCAGGATGTAACATATGTACTACATGACAAATGAAAGTCATTCTAAGCTAATTGAAGAGCTACTTTTATTGAGTAGGAAAATTACGGACATTAAGGTTAAGGTTTCGGATAAGGACTTTGAATTCACTTCACTGATTGTATGCTTTGGTTTACACGTTTTTTCATCTGCTGAAGTGATTTTAAACCTGTATAAATCTATGGGAGAGTTCTTTCCTGCTACTACTGGATATGTAATTTCACGTACAATGTTTGAAGCTATTATAAATGCTCGTTATATATCTTTAGAACCAGAAATTCGTGCAAATCAATTCATCCAGTATTGTCATGTTAATAATAAAAAACATTTAGATGTGCTACTAAAACATAAAGATACAAAGAATTTAGTATGGAAAGAATATATAAATAAAGCACTTTGTGAAAATTGGAATTCTAAAAAAGGGGAAATAGAAAATCAATATGGTCAAGTTAAAAAAAAATATACGCAAAAATCTAAGAAAGGGAAAATGATAAAATATAGAAATTGGTCAGGAAAAACTATACGTGCTATGGCGCTAGATGTAGACCATGAGGTAGAATATGATATTCTTTATTCTGAGTTATCTTCATTTGTGCATACTGATGTCAGATTGGCTGATAGGTTTCTGAAATTTGGGAAGGACAATCCTTATTGGTCAACACGTTCAGGGGAATATGATATAGGCAACGTTCTTAGGCATACTGCAACTTTTCTTAGCTGTTATTTAAATTTATTAGCGGATAATTTTACAGTTTTTTATTCTCAAGATATCCAAAATTGTTGGCAATCTTGCGCCGATTGGCAAGAATAAACGTTATGGTATATATTCCCCCCCTTCTCCCAGTCCTTGTCAGGTGTCCATGGCGTCTTGCGACCGATCATAAATACCACGCGACCACGGCTCCAGTACGGAAAGACGATGCGCTTATCGAAAAAAGGGAACAGGTCATCCTGCCCCGTAGGTCTGAACGCACCACCCGCGGCGAGCTCACGCATTGAGAACCCTTCGGCAGTGAGCGGCTTGACAATGCCCTTAGAGTTGTCGGCGAAACCGATCAGCAGATCATCAATCATCTCATCGCTGATTGCGTATTTAGATTTCAGCCACTCAAGCACTTTGGGCGACTCTTTAAGCTTTGCATTGTAAAAACGTGCGGTCGCGGTCATGGCATCTTTCACGCGCACTTCAAAACGCCGGTTAGCTTCTGTCTCGGCCAACTGCTTTTTGGTCAGGCCATAACGAGAGAGCGTCGGTAGTCCGGCGATCCCAGCGAGATAGTCGCGCGCCTTCTTGTGACTCTCCGGCATCTTTCCTGATTGGCCGGAGGTGACGCTACCTGATTGAACAAACTCCACCAGCTGGAGCACATCGCCGCCAGACCCGCACCCAAAGCAGTACCAGCCCTGCTTATCGAGCATGATGTGCAGGCTCGTTTTCGACTGGCTCTGATGGTTCGGGCAATCGCACATAATACGCTGATTGGTCTCCTGCGTGATCCGCCCAGAGAGCAGATTCTTTGCGACCGTACCGATATCGACCTCGGTTATCAGCCTGTAATATTCTTTTACATTGGTGCCGCTTGTATTACTTGATTCGCTCATAACCCCTCCCGATTTTCTTCTACATCTACCAGTAGTTTGTTGATAATTGCGCGTACGACGTTCACAGTGACTGCATTTCCGAGGCACTTGTACCTCTGTGAATCGCTGATCCCATCCGTCCATCCGTCGGGGAATGATTGTAGCCGCTCGCATTCCGTCGGGGTCAGCCGCCTGACTTTCG
>JAJRXV010000123.1 GCA_024276115.1 Deltaproteobacteria bacterium | reverse complement strand
TGACTGACATGTCGGTGACGGCGGGTGCGGGTGCGGGGAAAACGACAGCGCTCAAGAAGCGTTACGTCAACATAATCACTTCAGGTGGCTACAAGGCGGCGGATATCACAGCGGTGACGTTTACACGTAAAGCCGCGCTCGAGATGAAAGAGCGGGTAACTAACGAGGTAATGACACGCCTGAACGCGAGCATCCGCTCTGGTAACGATGATGATGTCAGGTTTTACAAAGAGATGAAGGAGGACCTTCAGACGGCGGACATATCAACTATCCATTCCCTATGCACAAAGATACTGAAGGAACATCCGCACGAGGCCGGGGTAGACCCGAGCTTCGAGATGCTTGACGTAAATCATGGCGAAATACTTCTTGAGGAGAGTATCATAGAGAGTATACAGACCGATCTCGCGAGTGACTCACCCAAGACCGCGCGGCTTATGTATACTTACGGTTTTGGTGGTACGATAGATATTATAAGAACGCTTTTCGCGAATCCGCACCTCACCGAAAGCGTGTTCAATACGTATCGCGAGCCTGACACTACCGATGAAACACTTAAGATATATCACGAGACTGTTTCTGGGTTGCGGGCGTTCTATCATGTCGTCAAAAAACGTTATGGCGCGGAAAAACTCAAACTCGGCGTACTTGATTTCAACGATCTTGAAACCGGCGCGAATATGGTGCTACAGAACAACGCTCAGATCAGGCGCGGCTATCAGAGCCGCATAAAATTCCTTATGGTGGATGAGTTTCAGGACACAAACCCGATACAGAAGGCGATACTGTATCATCTGGCTCCAAAAGGCGCGAAACAGAGTGTCGAGAGTCCATTCCTCTTTATCGTCGGTGATCCTAAGCAGTCGATATACCGTTTCAGAAATGCTGATGTGGAGATATTCAAGCAGGTAAAAAATGACCTGGGCGATAAAAAGGAGGTCTACCTGCTCAAGAATTTCAGGAGCCACTCGAAGATCGTCGATTTCATAAATATATTTTTCGATAACTATATGTCTGAAAAAAATAACAACTTTGAAACCGGATATGAACCGCTTATATCGGTCCGGGACGAGGCGGCGGACGGTGAGCCTGACACGCGCGTAAAGTGTATGTTTTTTACCGATGAGGCTGTCGCCCGCTTCCATGAAACCAGTACGTTACCGATAATTGCTAATCACCTCGGACAGAAAATTGACACAAAAAAGGCGCGTGAGTATGAGGCGCGGATTATCGCTAAAGAGATCGACAGCATGGTGAACGGCGGCGCGAAGCTGGTATACGATGAGAACCGCCAGCTCCGACAGGCGTGTTATGGTGATGTCCTTATTCTTTTTTCGGCTATGACCGATGTTGAGATCTATATCCGCGAGCTAAAGCGCTTTGGGATACCATTTGCACTTTCATCGGGCGCGCGCTTCCTAAAAAAAACGGCGATAAGCGATATGCTGAACCTCCTGAAGGCCGCGGAAAATAAATATAATGATGTCGCGCTCTGCGGTATACTCAGATCACCGTTCGTGTTGCTATCTGATACCGCGCTATTCGCTCTTTCTCTTTTTCCGGGGGGGAGTTTTTATGAAAAGCTCAAACACGCGGCAAACGATGAAAGCGCCTTGAAAAAACTCGATGAGAGTGACAGAAAAAAGGTTCTTTATGCTGTCAACCTGCTATCACAGATGCGCGCTTTGAGACCACGCCTGAAGACCTCTGAGTTTATCAAACATTTTATTGAGGAGAGTGGCTATCTGCTGGTTTCGACAAGCAAATCTGACGGCAAAGTCATCTGCGATAATGTAAAGTCGTTTATCAATATAGCTGATACCTTTGATGAGGACAGCACCAGAAAACGGAGTGATTTTATTGAGTTCATCGAGCTGCTGCGTGCTTCTGGAGCGAGGGTCGGTAGCGCTACCGACAGTGAGTCCGGCGACAAAGTGCGTATAATGTCGATTCACGCGTCTAAGGGGTTACAGTCGAAGATCGTCATCCTGCCGGATATACACAGGAAAAAACCGCCTAACAGCAACAAAGTCCTGCTTGCAGATGGGTATCCACCGGGGCTCAAAGTAAAAATGGATGATAGTATAGAAACAAAGGAAACAGACGCTTATACAGATCTAGCCGAGCTTGAAAAGAAGAAAGAGCACGCCGAATATAAAAGGAGGCTTTATGTAGCCGCGACGCGTGCTGAGGATTACCTCATTTTTTCGGGAAAGATAAATTTTCTGAAGGATCAAAAGAAAAACGCTGCCGTTGTTGAATCGCCTAAGATGTGGATGGACGCGTTCAAAAGCCTGTTTGAGATGCGCTCGATGGATGATATCCCGCGCGGGACGGTGCATGTCAAGCGCAAGATCAGTTTCATCGCCGGGAAGAAGCGCAAAGATAGACGGGTACAGTGCAAGGTCGATTTTCAGAGCATGTTTAGCACCAGCTTAAAAACTACCGGGGCTGAATCATTTATCCGGGAGCGGGTGAGTAATTTTGAGAATTTTTCAGCTATTCCCGGTGTTGCGAAAACTGAGCTAACACCCTGTTTGGATGAGGTATTTCGTAAGAATGACCTAAAGCGAAAGACCAACTATAACGTCACTATGCTTAATACTTTTAAGACATGCGAAAAACGCTTCTACTACAAATATATATGCGGTATCCCAGAGTATGGGTTCCTGCCGGACGCGACCTCTTACTCCGGGCAAAAACCGAAAATCGGTAACGCGAAGAGAGACGGCGGCGCGCTCGACCCGGCAGTCACCGGCAGTATAATCCACAAGGTGCTTGAGGAGTGGACGGATTATTCCCGCAATTACGCGCCGCTATTGAAGAAGGCGCTGGCAGAGTGGCACGCGACTGACGCCACCGCTGAGCAAAAAACTGAGATTACGGATATCATTGACGATTTCGCTAGTGGTGAAATGATAAAACGGATACAACGCGCGGATGAAGTCATGCGTGAGGCAACGTTTGTCACTCAGCTTGGCGCGCGGAATCTGGTATCAAAGATCGATTGCCTCTACCTTTACGAGGGAAGATGGCACGTGCTTGACTACAAGAGCGAGACGGTGAAAGATATCGACGTGTCCCTCAATAAATATCGCTATCAGCTTGAGATATATGGTCTGGCGAGTGGGATGAACATGAATCGCGAGGAGGTTGTTGGTGAGCTATACTTCCTGCGCCCCGGGATCGTTAAGCGGTTTGAGATCGATGTCGCGGCTGTGAAGGAGGAGACTGTGCGTTTGCTTGACAATATAGAAACGTGCGATTTTGATTCTGCGTCGTGTCGGTCGTCTGACGCGGTGAAATGTAAAAAATGCGGTTATAACGGGATTTGTGGAAAATGAAACTAAGATTGTCAATAATAATAGTGAACTATAATACCAGAGAACTTTTGCGCGAGCTCTTAGAGTCGATCTGTCAGGCGGAACTACCTTTCGGGTTTGAGGTCATCGTCTCTGACAATCATTCGCTCGATGGCTCCACGCAAATGGTCAATACTGACTTTCCGCAGGTATCGCTCGTGAAGAACAGAAGCAATCTCGGATTCTCAAAGGCGAACAACGTCGCTGTAAAAAAAGCGCGCGGCGATATTCTGCTCTTTTTGAACTCCGACACGATCATCAATTCTGCCGCGCTCGTGAGGTGCGTTGACTTTCTTGACAGCGATGCTTCTAGTGGCGCTTGTGGTGTGCGGGTACTCAAACTCGACGGCACACTTGACGCCGCGTGCAGACGTAGCTTTCCTACACCCTCGGTCGCGCTCTACCGAATGCTCTTCTTGAGCAAGATATTCAAAAAGAGCAAGATATTCGCGCGGTACAATCTCACCTACCTCTCTGAGACCGGCGTATATGAGGTAGACAGCCTCGTCGGGGCTTTTATGGCGGTGCGCAGGAGTATCTTCAACGATATCGGAGCGTTCGATGAAGATTATTTCATGTACGGTGAGGATATAGACCTTTGCTACAAGATCAAGACCAGCGGGCATAAAATATTCTATCTTGGTGATGTGACGATACTGCACAAAAAGGGCGGTAGCACTTACAAGGGTAGTAAGATCATCATCGAGTTCTACCGGGCGATGGTGATATTCTACAAAAAAAACTTCAGCCGGAAATATTTCTTCCTCCTCAACATGTTAGTGTATCTCGGGATAAATGCCAGATGCGCGCTTGAGCTCGGGATAAACCTGTTCAGAGGGTTATTAAAAAATAAACAGTAAAGGTCGCGCATAGGTCTTATACATGTCCTATCATCAAGGATTAAAAGATACTACCCCTTGACAAACAGTTATTTTGGATTAAACTTTTATTTAACTAAATTAAACTTGGGGGACGCAAATGAAAAAAAATGTATTAGTAATCCTATCTTTTCTTCTTGTTCTTGGTTCTGTTTCATTAAGTTTTGCTGAGGAACTGGTACTATGGGGAAGCACAACATGTCAAAAGCGAATGCTTGAGCCGACCGCAAAGCTGTTTGAAAAAGAAACCGGAATCAAGATAAAAGTAATGGGTGTCGGTACCGGGAAGGGGCTTGAGGCGTTACTAGAAGGTAAAAGCGTAGTAGCGTTAACATCTAATAATTTAAAGGGTACTATAAAGTCCGGTCAAAAGGTACGTAAGAAAAAAGGCGCAGACCCATTGACAATACCTGAAAACCTTCAGTTTCACGAAATAGTAAGCGATGTAATAGTACCTATCGTTAACGTCAAAAACCCTGTAAGCGAATTGAGTTTCGATCAGCTAAAGGGGCTTAACACCGGGAAGATAAAAAACTGGAAGGAAGTCGGCGGTGATGATTTATCTGTTATCGTAGTAACAAGCCATGCCGGTAGCTCTACGCGAAAAGTGTTTCAGGATAAGGTTATGAAAAAAGAGCCTTATGCAGAAAAAGCAAAACAAGTACAAAGTACAAGGAAAGAGATTAACGAAGTCTCCAAATTCAAGGGTGCCATAGGCGCGGTTTCCGAAGGTTTTGTCAAGCTGAGTAAGAAGAAGGTGAAGATCATAAAAACTGACGAGATATCAAGACCGCTCGCTTTGGTAACTGTCGGCGATCCTGAAGGAAATGTTCAGAAGCTGATTGACTTTTTGCGTAATCCAGAGACGCAAAAACACTTTAAGTAACCAAACAACAAATTCTCTTTGTGATAAAAAACGGAGGTAATACCTTAGATGTTAGGCGCTCTTAAAAACGCGAAATTAAAAACAAAACTGCTTAATATTCCTACACTTTTTATAATTATTTCTTTTGTTATCTTCGGGGTTGTCGTCAACATGTTCGTCTCGCGTTCTTTTGATAAAAGTGAAACTAACACCATACACTCTCGGATTGACTTTCTTTATCAGGATATTTATGAACACAAAGCAGAAATTACCAGCTTGGTAAAGATGACCTCTATTCAAGAACAACTCTATGACGGTTATTTCGCGGCAGAGTCCGGTGATGAGGAATTTCTGCTTGAATTTTTACATGGAATAATGAAAATCGGAGAGATTGACGACATAATGATAGTTATGCCGGATAAAAGTGTGTTGGTCCGCGCATCGACTGACAAAAGGGGAGACTCGGTTTCATTCCATGTGCTTGACCGTGTGTTCAAACAAAGCGGTGGGGATACAGATGATGGTGAACGCTCAAAACTTGATCTTTTAGAGGATATTGTATCCGCGGAGTTTATTAATGAAGGCAACAGTATATCGATTGTTTCCGCAGGACCTGTGTTTGATGTGGATACAATCGTCGCGGCTGTGGTTTTCACTAAAAGGCTGGATAAAACTTTTATCAACGAACTGAAAAGTAGTAACTCAGAAGCGAACCCGGAAGAAGTCCAATTCGTGGATAGGAAAAAAGTGCTTGCTTCTATAATGGGTGCGCCGAAATTCAACAAATCTATCTTTCAAGAAAAGCAAGATATTTATTATGACAGTCTTACGATCAAAGATAAACCATTTAAATTCGCGTATAAGTCTTTAGGGGAAGGGGTAGGTTTCATCGGAGTGGGGATCGACATATCAGAAAACATCTCGGCCAAGAATACTTTGATGTCAATTAATGCTGTGGTTGGAATAATATGTGTAGCCGTTTTGTTTCTGATTATTTTCTCGGTGACTAAAGAGATATTAGGTTCTATCGATAAGGTGGTGGCGACCGCGGATTCGATCGCCAACCATGACCTTACTGTTGAAGATATTACAGTGAAAAACAATGATGAAATATTATTGTTGTCAAACTCTTTAAACAGAATGAAAGCAACATTTATTGATTTTGCCAAAAACGTAAATGAGCTTTCAATGAATGTCTCTGCTGCTGCCGAAGAGATGTCCGCCAGCACTGAGGAGATCACCGCGTCTTCAAGAAATATGTTTACTGAAGCTGAAACTCAGCTCGACGAAGTGAACAAAGAGAATGAAGCATTGGAGGTATTAGGTGAACTCTCGGGGAATATACAAAAAGATACTGAGAGCGCTACCGAGATTACTGAGGAGGCTAATAGCGCTACTAACGATGGAGTCGTAGCGGTAAACAACACAATCGACGGTATACAAAAAATTGAGTCTAGCTCAAAACAGATACAGACGATCATTGATGTTATTACCGAGATATCCAATCAGACTAATCTGCTGGCATTAAATGCCGCAATAGAAGCGGCAAAGGCCGGGGAGCAGGGGAAGGGTTTTGCCGTAGTTGCTGAGGAGGTGCGAAAACTCGCTGAAAAATCCGCCGACTCGACTAAGGAGATTTTTAACCTGATCGGAGAGAGTAACAGCAATGTCGCTCAAGGAGTACAGATAGCTCAAGAAGCGAAAAGCGCTCTGGAAAAGATCACCTCAAGCATTTCAAAAATGGTGGGTATTATTGATGGTATCGCTAATTCTACGTTTGAGCAGAACGCTAAAATCCAGATGGTTAAAGATATTGCGGATAAATCAAAAAATATCGCGCAAAATAACTCTATAGCGACAGGTGAAGTATCGAGCGCAACTCATGACCTTGCCAAGGCGGCAAATGAAATGGCTGTTATGTCTAACACGCTTGCCGAATTTACCGCGAAGTTTAAACTATCATAGAGTTTTTCATAGTAGATTGATGGACTAAAAACTCACGCGGATGATGATATCTTTTATGACAGTTGCGGAGTTTTGAAACTGAACCTGCTCATCTTTAGAAAGATCGAACCGCAAAAAGCGTTCAACACCACTACGGTTGATAATAGAAGGGACGCTCAAGCATACGTCGTTAACACCGTAGTAATCGTTTACCAGGCTCGACACTGGCAGGACTGAATTCTCATCCCGCAATTCACGACGAATCCGACGTTTTTGTCAGATTCGCTCCGCTTAATCTGATCTACGGGGCTGGTTTATATTATTTTTAATTTTTACACTTTTTTGCTTTTTATTAGCTACCGTTTAATGTATATTCATTATATCATCTTGAAATATAAAGCGATAGGGCATTTATGAAAATTTGCTATTTTTCC
>JAJRXV010000122.1 GCA_024276115.1 Deltaproteobacteria bacterium | reverse complement strand
AGAGAGCTGTTGATTCACTTTCTCAAGCTTCTTGTTAAGCGCTCTTTTTGATCTTTCCGCGTCTCGAATCTCTTTGTCAAGCGACTCTTTGCGAGATCGGTAAAACTCTATCATTTTCATCCATTTTTCTGGGTCGAGTTCTGCCGCCTCCGACTTTTCGGTAACTCCGGTCAACTTGCCGGTGATATTTTCTAAAAACTTCTGTTCGCCCTGCACGCGGTATATCTTGTCGTTCTCGTCGGTAATCATATCACTTAACTTTATTTTTTCATCAAAAAGGGCTTTTTGGTCAATGTCAGGGACCTCCTCAAAGTACTCCGTGTCAAATTTAACGTCACGCAAAGTCAGATCACCTCTGCCATTCACCTGGATGCTGTCCTTGTCAATAGCTACCGGGATATCGGTGAATATCAATGTGTACTCACCCGCGCCGAGTTTTTTTGTGGCGGTGCGGGTCACTTGCGCCCTGTCAGAGAACACCGTTACCGAAGTGACCTTGGAGGTCAGCTCAACCCGCCCATCGTCGGGCGCGGCGAACAGCGGGGTGGCTAAAAAGAGCGCGCACAATACGCAACAGAGTAAGATTGGTTTGATAATTTTCATTGATTTCTCCTCAGGTTTTTTATACATAATAAATATGTAGACAGCTCAAGTTTATTTTTGTTCCGATGCTTTTGTATTATTAACCCGGCGATAAAATAAGTAGTCATGAGCACAATATCAAGGGTTTTTGTGTGTACTTATTAATTATTACCGCGCGCTATTTGAAATGTCATCCCCAAAGGCTTCTATTGGGGATCCAGACCTCAAGTATCCCATTAAACTAAAGCAAAATTTATTCGCTTTGCTCAGCGTTTAGTCCTAGTTTCCCGATTACTACTTCGGGAATGACGTGGCGTGAAAACTATATATTTTATTGCCGGGTTAATATTATCAAATTATACCTTACTCGCGCAAAACTTCAATACAGTTACTGTAAATATTATGTAAATTCCGAATGTATGGTAATCTATTTAAAATACTTTGACGTTTCGTCAACCGCTTGTTATAATCCTTGCCGAATGAATGAAACTGTATCTATAATAATAGTCAACTACTTTGGTGAGCGGCATCTTGTCGAGTGTCTTGACAGCATCGCCGCGCAGACGTATCAGAATATCGAGACGGTGATGGTCGATAACGCGTCGACGGATGATTCGCTCAAGCTCGTCAAGGAGCGGTATCCGTGGGTGAAGCTCGTCGAGAGTAAGACGAACACCGGTTTTTGTGGTGGGAACAACATCGGGCTCGAGCACGCTGGTGGTGAGTATGTTTTTTTGCTCAACAATGACACTAAGCTAGAGCCAAACTGCGTTGAGGCGCTTATGGATGAGATGCGGGCGCAGAGCGAAAAGTGCGTTGGGGTCTTCCCGAAGGTGCTGTTTTTTGATGAGCCTCATCTTTACAACGCTTTCGGGGTTGTCTGGAACTACAAGAACCAGTGGCGGGATAATCGCGTCGGGATGCTTAACGGTGACGGCTTCAGTAAGAGCGCGAAAGTCTTCGGCTCGATATTCGCCGCGGTTATGTTCAAAAAAGATAAGCTCATCGAGATAGGCGCGTTTGACAATGATTTTTTCACGTATGGTGAGGATTTTGACGTCTCCTACCGCGCGAATCTTGCCGGATACGATCTTTACACCGCGCCAAAAGCGGTTGTGTACCACAAGTACCGTGCGTCATCGAAGGATGAAGAGGCACCGGACTGGGCGTTTTATTACTTCGTGCGGAACTACCTGTTTTGTTATCTGAAGAACTATGAACTGAAAAACCTACTGCTATATTTCCCGCTCATCATGCGACGTTACTACCTGCCGTCTCTTAAATGGAGCATCCTCAACCGGAGAGTAAAGAGGACGTGGATACATTTTCGGGTGCTCGGGTATTTTATGCTGAACATATTCAAGATGCGAAAGAAGCGTAAATTCATCGCGAGCATAAGAAAACGCCCTGATTTTGATATCTGGAACTGGTCGCCAAA
This sequence comes from Deltaproteobacteria bacterium, assembly GCA_024276115.1. Lineage (GTDB taxonomy): Bacteria > Desulfobacterota > JAJRXV01 > JAJRXV01 > JAJRXV01 > JAJRXV01. The sequence continues at coordinate 863 of JAJRXV010000122.1, read as the reverse complement.
GGTCGGTCGCTTTAACATATTCCACTACGAGGGAATCCCGGTGTTGAGCGTGAAGAATATGCGCACCTCCCGCGGAGAGATCCCTGAGGAGACGTCGTTTGAGGCGATGAAGGGGATCATCCCCGAGGAGTACCTGAAGACTTATGGCGAAAATGTTGTCTCGCGCGTATCGATAGTCGGTCCTGTCACAGGTGATGTTACGATCGGGCAGAACTTCACGGCGAAGGCGGATTATTTGAGCGCGATCGGGTTGAAGGTCGCGACATACGATCGCTTGAACACAAAGGATATTTATTTTGTCCTGAAAGATGACTCAGGGGAAGTGTTGAGGCGGATAGCGGTGAACGCGTCGATGCTGACTAACAATCAGTTTTTCACGTTTTCCTTCCCTCCGGTAAAAAAGAGTAAAGGGGCGAATTTCAAGTTTTTAGTTAATTCTCCGAATTCGGACTTGAATAATTGTGTGACATTGTATAAGAATAGCAATAATGGTGAGGTGCTGTTTTCTCACTCGTACGCGGGGCGGACTTACAGGTTTTTAGATGGTTTGGTAAAAAGCAAACACGAGGTGAAAGAGATGAAGAGAGTACTGATTTTGTGCGGGGATACAATAAACAAGAAGATGGCTGGGCCGGCGATAAGGTGTGTCGAGTTCGCTAAGGTGTTGAGCGGTGCATTTGATGTGACGATCGGCGTTCCGAACGATCCTGATGTGAAGTTCAGCGATTTTAAGCTGAAGCGGTACCAGTACTCGAACGCGCAGAGCATCATCAACCTGATCGACGATTGCGACATAATCATCGCGAGCAGTTTTGACATCACCCCGTTTCATTTTTTAAGGGATCTGACGAAGCCGATTGTTT
>JAJRXV010000121.1 GCA_024276115.1 Deltaproteobacteria bacterium | reverse complement strand
TTCCAATTATAAAATCACAGCGATAAGAGCTTCTTCATAACTATTACCGGAGCATTTCATGAAAAAACTAACGCTTAAACTTAAAACCGTCACGCCACTTTTTATTGGTGGGGCAGACCCCGAGCAACCCGCGGAGATTAGGGAGCCGAGTATCAAGGGCGCTCTTCGTTTCTGGTTCCGGGCGATCTACCCGAACTACACGCGAGCAGACGAGGAGCGCATCTTCGGTAGCACCGGCAGGCAATCCGGCGTACTACTGCGTATTACTGACAGACCCCAAGCCGCCGCCGGTCAAAAAGGTGATGGATTCGACAAACACACCGCTTACTTAGGTTATGGTGCGATTCTTTATAATAAAAATAGTACCAATGGCAAGGATAAAAAATCAGAAGCAGAACGCCCTTATTTCACAAAAGGCAAAACCTTTACGCTCAACCTGCTGTTCAAACCAAGCTTAAGCGAGGACGACCGGCATAAAGTGGAGCGATCGCTATGGGCGTGGATTACGTTTGGTGGGCTTGGCGCGCGTAGCAGAAGAGGGTTCGGCTCACTTATGGTGAAGAGTATTGAGGGGAATGAGCTCGACAAACTTAGCTGGCGGTTTAACGACAATACTACGCTGACAACGGCTATTAAGGCGTTTATAAATAGCATCGCTGACAAACCCTCATCTTTAGCCGAATATACATGTTTCAGTGCAGACTCGCAATGCGTTGTACTTTTATCCCCCGACAAATTCTCTAAGTTTGATTATCCCGCATTAGAATATATCGGTGAACAGATGCTGAACTACCGCTCTTATAACGCTGAGAAAAACTTTCAAGATGACCATGACATCATGTGTAAATATCTTACTAATAATACCAAGCCCCCGTCCTGCCCAAAGCGCGCCGCTTTCGGACTCCCGCATAACTATTTCTTCTCCTCATCATATAAAAGTGGCTCAGTCAATTTTGTTGAAGGAGATAAAGAGGGTCGCCGCGCAAGCCCTCTGTTTATAAGCGTTCAAGAGCTGGTTAATAGACGTTATGCTGTTGTTGTGACTTTCTTACCCGCCATATTTTTATCAGACGGCGGGCAAGTGACTATCAGCGGAGGCGAAGATACCCCCCACTTGCTTTTGATGATTTTTCCGCGGTTGAAGATTTTATGGGACGTTTAAATCGCATAATAACGAAGGAACAAGCTCGCGAAAATACTCCTTGATTTCGGGGCGCGCATACAGTATAGTGTATTTGAGGCTGATCTTGACGATAAGCTCTTTGACAAAATGCTCCGCCGACTGTTGAGGTACATTGACGAAAGCGAGGATAACCTTATCATCCAGCCCGTATGCGCCGCGTGTACCGATAAAAAGCGGCAGTTAGGCAGCGGTAAGGTCATAGAGTACAAGGACGTATATATATTGTAGCTCTGTTTTGTAAAACAGTGTAAATGCCTTAAAAGCTCTTTGAAAACTGAATATTTGTTCAGTAAATTCAATGGTTTAAGCGTAGCGGTTTTTTAGAGTAAAAAGAGGCGTGGGTTCAGAATTTTATAACATATTGATTTTATGGTTATTTCTGGTTTTAAGGGGTTTTGACAATGCTATTTAGGAGGTACAATTTAACAGGTTTTAAAAACACGGCATTTAAGTGTATGATATTGAAGAGGAAAAAGTCGCGGCTATCCGAATGCTATCTTGATGAATAAAAGAATTTCGCCCTTTCATCGACTTCCCCGGTCTTGCGGTCGCGTAACATCCGAATGCTATCTTGATGAATAAAAGAATTTCGCCCGCTGTCGCGGTTCCTTATGGGCTTTGTGAGTATCCACTGAAGATCAGGCACTAGGTTAGACATTAAAAATTACATCATCCCCTCTCCCTCATCCCACCGCCATTGATCGACACCTTTTCATAGTCTAGCTCGG
>JAJRXV010000120.1 GCA_024276115.1 Deltaproteobacteria bacterium | reverse complement strand
CCGTGGGGGAGCCCGTACGCTTATTTTTCCCCCGGAGTGAAGGGGCACGACTATGAGATAATCTCTTATGGCGCTGACGGTATCGAGGGTGGAGAAGGTTTTGATAAGGATATTGAGAGTTGGCGATTGAACTAAAATATAACCCGCGGGGAAACGGATTTTCGCTGATCGAGCTGATAGTCGTTATCGTGATCATCTCTATCTTCATGGTGTACGCCGTACCGAAGATAGGGGCGAACACTAAGATGAACCTGAACAAAACGGCACGAAAGATAGCCGGTGCGATAATCTACACGCGCAACGAGGCTATCTTCAAGAATAAGAGGCTGCGGCTCCGGTATAACATCGATGAGGGTAGCTATTCGATAAAGGAGTTAGTTGTTACAGAAGAGGGGCTTGAGCAGGTAGATTATGCGGGTGTTGATGATATAAAGCTAGAGGATGGTATCGCGTTTATGGATGTCGTCACGTCTGACGGTATAACACAGACTCTTGGAGAGGCGTACACGCATTTTTTTAACTCCGGTATGGTGGAGAGCACCCTGATACACCTAAAAAACGATAATGATCAGGTGAAGACGCTTGAGATAAACGTCCTTACCGGTGAAGTTGATATTCATGACGATTATTATGACGGGGAAAGTATTTGATGAAGGGTAGGGCGGCAAAAAACGGATTTACATTCCTTGAGGTAGCGATATCTCTCGCGATAATCGGTATCGTCTTTGTCTCGCTCATAGCGCTTTTTAATACTACGCTCGGTATGACCGACTATTCTGACAGGCTCACAAGGGCGACATTTTTGGCGCAGAGGTTGATGACCGAGATGGAGCTGGCGGATGATTTTGAGCCCGGAGAGAGCGATATAACCGAGCTTGAGGGTGATTATGCCGGGTACAGTTATAAGACGAATGTCAGTGATTTAGATATAAATGGTATGGCGATACCGCTTGTTCAGGAGGTCAATCTGACTGTATACTTCGAAAGTGTTTTGAAAAAACACTCATATAATGTAACGACTTATGTTACCAGCAACCCCGCTTCGATTTTGGAGGGGATAATCGGGGAGGCGGCAGATGAAGAGGGTTAGAGGGCAAACTGGCGGCTTTACGCTGATAGAAGTGATGATAACTACAATGTTGATAACGATGGTGCTTCTTATCGTTCTGCCGACCTTCACGTCTATACTCGAAGCGAAGGATAGGATCGACAAAGGTGGCGCGCGGCAGATGCGGGAGGCGCAGGCGTTGATGAGTATCATGCGGAGAGATTTACGCTCCGCGTTTTTGTCAAAAAGCGCTGGGGCGGATAAATTCATCATCGTCAACGCGAAGGACCTTGACGGTAAGGAGATAGACGAGATATATTTTACGTCATTTTCGCGATATTCAGAGTTTGACTCCAACCTATCATCAGATCAGTGCGAGGTAGGGTACTTTGTCAAAAAGGATGACGATGGCAGGATGACGCTTTACCGGCGTGAGAGCGGTGTGATTGACGAAGACTTGTATGAAGGTGGTGTAACTGTGAAACTTACCGATTCTATCACGCACTTTAATATAATCGCATATACCGGCGGTTTTTCTACCGAAAACGATATAGAGGATGACCCTGAGGATGCTATCATAAATGTATTCCCTAGTGGACTCATGGTGCAGTTTGGGCTAAAGTTAGAAGACGGAAGGGTGAAAGAGTTTGAGACCGCGTTCGTACTGCCCGCGTATCCAACTAAGGCAGAAGAACCAAAAGATGGTTCTGGTAAGAAGGGTGACAAAGGTAAGAGCTTTGATGATGAAAAAAAAGGGTAAAACGAACAAAGCCCAAAGAGGTATGGCGCTCTTGATGACTCTTCTTGTCACCGCGGTGTTGAGTACTATTGTGGTGGAGGCGAACTACGACGCCAACGTCAACATGGATATCGCGCTGAATTATTCCGCGAAGATGAGGGCGGTCTACATAGCGAAGGCAGGGATAAAATTCGCTAACCTTTACCTTGCCGCGGACGTCAGTAAGTTGGCAGGAGAGGAGATGGCGCAGATAGAGCCGCTGTTGCATGGGCTACCGATACCGGTTGGGAGCGGGGCTGTGAGAGTAAGCCTCGAAAGCGAGGAGCAGAAGATAAATATCAACCTGCTAGTTACATCCCAAAAACATAGGGAGCTGTTTTTGAACCTGCTTGAAAACCTCGAGCTGGAGTATGATATATATTACAGCTTGATAGACTGGTTGGACAAGGATGATGATATATCAGAGGGGGAGGGCGCAGAAGCGGATTATTACGCGTCTCTTGAGTCACCATACCCGTGCAAAAACGCGCCGCTCGACTCGTTCGAGGAACTAAGGCTAATCAAAGGGGTCGATGATGAGGCATTTAGAGCCTTAAAAAAATACTGTACAATTTTCTCTAATGGGCGTATAAATATCAATAAAGCGCCTAAGGAAGTACTGCTCGCGCTGTCGAAGGAGTTGACCGAAAACGCGGTCGATGAGATAATCGAGCAACGTGAAGAGGAAGAGTATTATGATATAAAACAGCTTGAGTACCTCGGGGATGTATACAAAAAGATCATGGGGCTTATCACGGTAAAGGGCGCGTATTACAAGATAACGTCAGTTGGTATTGTTGGTGAGCAGCCGATCAGATATAAGATAGTAAACTATGTTCAGCAGAAGAGCGGCTCTACGATACTGCTGTACTCTAAGGAAGAATAAATGGCTCAACGTATATTAGGTATAGATATAGGGACGTACAGCGTCAAGGCGGTACGCCTGAAAAGCAGGCTTGGCGGTAGTCTTGAGTATGTCGGCTCGTATAGTGAACATATAGAGATAAACGCTGACGATCAGCGGGAAGCGACAATAGAAGCGCTTGGCAGGTTGATAAGTGAAAACAAGCTCACTGGCGATACGCTCTGCGCGCTGATGCCGGCGCAAAAAGTGTCCGGGCGTTTTTTGCGGTTGCCTTTTGGTGACAGGAGGAAGCTCGATCAGGTCATCGACTTTGAGGTGGAGAACCACCTTCCATTTTCGGCGGATAAGATCGTTACTGATTATCAGCTTATTTCAAAGGGTAAAAACTTTTCTGATATTTTTATTCAGGTGGCAAAAAAGAGCGATGTAGCGATGACGCTTCAGAGCCTTAAAGAAGCTGAGCTTGAGCCGAAGTACTTAGACAGCGAGTCTATGGCGCTATATTCGGTCATGTCGAATACCTATAAGGATAATAGTTGTCACGCAATCCTTGATGTGGGGCATTCGAAGACTCTACTGACTGTGATGAACAAAAACAGCGTAGCTTACTCTCATTCGCTTGATTTTGGTGGAGCGCGGATAAACGAGAGTATAAGCGATAAATTTGCTGTCTCGCTACAAAAAGCGAGCGCGTTGAAGCATGACCCTGACAGGCCCGCCGAAGTCGATGAGGTTATAGACACTTGCGTAAGGGAGCTGGCTGACATGCTCAAGAGAAGCATAATATCATTTGAGTTGACGCAGAAAGAGGCGCTTGGCGGTGTGATGCTGACAGGCGGCACCGCTAATCTTGAGGGATTATCCGAGGCGCTTCAGGAGTATCTTGAGATTAATGTCAAAAAAGCGGGGCTCGCTGATTTTATATCAAAAAGCGGTAAAAACGGTGCCGGCGCTTCGTCAATAATCGCTTATGGCGCGGCGTTGAGAGCTAAGAACAGTTCTAATATCTCGAACATAAACTTCAAGGCGGATAAAACTTCATCGATGAAGGAGTCTCAGTTTGTATTCACTTCACTTCTGAAAGTATTTATCATGGCGTTTATACTGTTCGCTTTTTACACCGGTGGTTTGATGGTCAAAAAACAGTTCAAAAAAAACGCGCTTCAGGAATACGAAAAGCGTATTATGGTGCTGTCGAACTCCGCCTTCCCGAAACTCTCCGCCAGAGGCAAGGAGGTCGCGATAGTCCGGGGGAAGATCGTGGGCGCTAAGCTAAAAGCGGAAAGGTACTCAGCGATATTGTCTAAAGGGGTTACGACCCTAGATGTGCTTAAAGAGCTGAGTGACAGGATAGCAAGCGTAGAAAACGGGGATCAGGTGGAGATATACGAGTACCACTTCACCGAGGGTAAGGATCTGACTATCAAAGGTGAAAGCCTCTCCTACACTCAGGATATAGCTATGAGAAACAGCTTTGAGGAGTCTGATATCTTCGAGAAAGTAAAAATAGGTAATGAAGTTGACACACCTGACAGGAAGAAAGTAAAATTCACCATGAAGCTGGATTTAAAGCATAAAGAGGAATAAAATAATATGAATAACCGAGAAAAAATATTTGTTACGTTAGGTGTCGGGGTCACATCGCTCTTCTTGTTCTTCTTGCTCGTCATCAACCCGCTTGACAAAGAGATTAAGTTGCTCGACAGGAAAATCGCTATAAAAAAAGACAGCTTAGGAAAACTTGACACGCTGATACAAGAGTATAAGGTCGTTAACAAAACTCTTAAAAAGATGGAGGCGCGCATAAAGAACACGCAGCCGAACGTTACTTTGCGCTCGCTTTTAGAGGAGACCGCGAACCGCCTTAATATAAGGCAAAAGATGACGAAGATAAAAACGCAGGCGGCGCTTGTGTCACGGAACCGAAATTATCACGAAGACAAGGTAAAAGTCTACTTCGATAAGCTGACGTTAGATGAGCTTATGAGGCTGGTATATAACCTTGAGACTTCGAGAAACATCATTAAAATTAATGGCTTTGAACTGAAGACTACATACCGGAAAGACCCTAAGTATATTATGTTCAGACCGGTGGTGTCACTATTTACCGCCAACGAACAGGACTAACTATACATGGAAAAATCAAAAAAAAGCTCGAAGATCATAAAATTATTACTTTTTTTCGTATACTTTGTTGTCGTGTATGTTGTCGCGCTTTACTACCTATTCCCTTACTCAAAGGTGGCTGATTACCTTGAGATCAAGCTGAGCAAGGTGGCAAAGGCTGATGTTGAGATAAAGGATTTAGAGTTTAATGTTTTTTCCGGGGTCAAACTCACTGGCATCAATGTGACAAAAACACTCAAAAACAAAGGGGTAAATGTCCTCACCATCAACGAGTTCACCCTGAAACCTGACTATATGTCACTCTTCTCTGAGACTATCAGGGTTTCCTTCGGCGCTACTGTATATGATGGAAATATTGATGGTGTCATTCAGCTCTCTAGAACTCCTGCCATATCACCGAGGAGTATTGACCTGAAGATAGCGAACATCGATATCTCGAAGAACCCGCTTATTAACGATCTCTACAATATAAATACTTATGGCAGGTTGAGTGGGGATATTTCTTTGCGTGATATCAAGAAAGGGCTGATGCACTCAAACGGACGGGCGGATATTTCTCTTTCAAAAGGCGGGGTGAAAGGTGTCGTTATCAAAAACCTGACAGTTGGTTTCTTACCGCTTGACAATGAATCCCTACCAGACATTTCTTTTGATGAGTTAAAAATCGAGCTCCAGAAAAAGACTAAACTGGTAAACCTAAAGATTCTGTCGGTTGAAGGTGCCGACCTTAATCTCTCTGCCACTGGGCACCTGAAACTGAATAAATTTCTTTCCAGATCTTCTGGCAACGTAGATATAAAGGTAAACCCTGCTGATAACTACCTAAGTAAAAACAAGACCTTCACCCTGCTTGACAAGAGCATGAAAAGTATGAAAAACAGTGAGGGATACTACAGGATAAAAGCCGAAGGTGGAGTCACACGACCCAAGCTATCTGTGTTCAACCCTAAAACCAATAAATGGCAAACTTTATAGCGTAGGAATCAATATGGATCCATTGACACATTATTTGTCTGCGAAAGTCGTTTACCCACTTCTTGCGAAAGAAGATTATGTGACTAAACGACCTGACTTCTTTTTGCTTTCAAAGAGAGAATCTGATGTTTTTGTCATTTCAGCTATGTTTCCTGATATTGATTTTATCATGAGATATTTTGGCAGGAGTGTATACTTGGAGTATCACAGGGGTATCACACATTCCTTTATCGGTATATTTCTGCTATCGGCTCTTTTGTCTCTTATATTCTCCAGAGCGGACAAAATTGAGTTCAAGAGGATGTTTCTACTCTCATTCACCGCGATGCTGATCCACATACTTTTTGACTGGACAAATGCGTACGGAACCCAGCTTTTCTTGCCGTTTTCTGATGCACGCGCCGCGCTCGACGCTATATTTATTGTCGATATATACATTCTTGGTACGTTCGCGCTTGCCGTTGTACTGATGTTTTTCAGCAGAAAAAGATTTAAAGTGTCAGTTTTTTTTACGACCATTACACTTTTGTACATACTTACGCGGGTCTTTCTGGCAGCCGGGATGGAAGAAAAACTTCGCTCAAAAACAATCAATTCAGAAAAAACGATAAGCGTCGGCGCTTTTCCTGATCGCGTATCCCCATTTAACTTCAAGTGCGTTATCGAGACTGACCGTCACTTTTACACCTTTGATTACGATATCAGTTCTAACCTTCTCTATGGCAAAAAATACGCATTAACCGACCTTACGGACTTTGAGAAGTTTACCAAGAAAAAAGACGTTTACATAAATATAGCTAAAGGTAGCCATTTTGGGGAAGTCTATTCAAAGTTCGCCAGGTATCCATTCTACCATGTTATAAATGAAGGGGAGAACACTAAAGTCATGGTGACAGACCTACGGTTCAGGCATTCAAAGAAGCAGAAAGGGTTTACAGCGAAATTCCTTATTGACAAAAATATGAAAGTAATAAATGAAGGTTTTAGTTGGTGAAGCGCACTATCCACTATTTATAGGCGCGCCTTAATTTCGGGAGTATTGCATTCGCTCGATACATAAAACAGGTTGTGCGGAAGTCTTTCTGAAATAATATGCCGCTGAAACTAAAAAGAAAAAACTTTTCTTGACAAATGATAAAAATGTAGATATATTTCATTTGCTATGAAGAAAACTGCCGAAAAAGGACTAGTGTCAAAGGTCGCTGGAGCGCTCGACTCGCTCAAAAAAGCTGAAAGGCGCGTCGCCGAATACGTAATAAAAAATCCCGATAAAATAATCCACAAATCAATAATGGAAGTAGCGAAAAACAGCGGTGTGGCGGACGCTACCGTCGTACGGTTTTGCAGGACTTTCGGGCTCAAGGGTTTTCAGGACTTGAAGATACGTCTCGCGCGCGAACTCGTCTCAGAGCGGGAGCGGGTCTACGAAGATCTTTCAGAAGCCGACACAGCGGAAGTCGTCCTGAAAAAAGTCTTTCAGGCCAACATCCGGGCACTTGAGGATACCTTGAACGTCATCGACAGTAAGGAGTTCAAAAAAGCCGTCGCGCTCTTAAAAAATACGAGCAGAGTTTTTTTTATCGGTGTCGGCACATCAGGCCCAAACGTCATCGATGCGTACAACAAATTTTCGCGCCTTGGTATCAACTGCTTATGCCAGACTGACAGCCACTTGCAGGTGATGACCGCGGCGATTCTGCAAAAAGGCGATGTGGTGGTCGCGGTGTCTCATTCAGGCAGCACAAAGGATCCGATAGAGACGATAAAGGTCGCGAAACGGAGTGGGGCGAAGGTGATCTGCATAACGAACAATTCGCTCTCACCGCTGACGAAGGTCGCGGATGTAAAGCTCTTCACCGCGTCGCGCGAGACGAAGTTTCGCTCAGAGGCGATGTCATCACGGCTGGCTCAGACGAGCATTCTGAATTCGCTCTATATGGCGGTCGCGCTAGCGGACATGAAGATGACCCTAAAGTACAACAAGAAGATAGAGGACGCTATCGTCCAAAAACAGTTTTAGCAGTGGAGTTGTTTTTTATTTTTAACTATTAATTTTTACTTCATAATTCATAATTCTTAACCCGGAGGTTAACATGACAGTACTCAGAACTTACGTTTTTTTAGACAGCTTACAGCCGCAGCTCGCGTCGTACATCGGTTCGACCGCGCGCGGTTTTTTGCCGGTGCCTTATGTCGCATCGCTTTTCGTGGAGATTTCGCCCGGTATAAGCATAAACCGCATCACCGATGTAGCTCTCAAGGCGACAAAGGTTCAACCGGCGGTGCAGATAGTAGAGCGTGCTTATGGTCTGCTTGAGGTTCATCACGAGGATCAGGGGGAGACGCGCCAAGCGGGTCACGAGATCTTGGATTTTCTTGAGATGGAAGAGGATGAACGCCTCAAGCCGCACATCGTATCGTCACAGATCATCCGCTCGGTGGAGCCGTATCAGTGCCAGCTTATCAACCGTAACCGAAACGGTATGATGATCTTACCGGGGCAGTCGCTCTTTATTCTTGAGACTGAGCCCGCGGGCTATATCATCTACGCGGCGAATGAGGCGGAAAAAGCGGCTGATATCAGTCTCGTAGACGTGAGACCGTTCGGCGCGTTCGGGAGGTTATATCTTGCTGGTCCAGAGTCAGAGATAGACTCCGCGACCCAAGCGGCGATGGCGGCGGTAGAAGGGCTTTCGGGCAAGGAATGGAAAGGTAAAGCGAAGTAAAAGAATTTAATTTTAGGGGGTAGGCAGGCGAAGGTATCCTGTTGATCCTGTTAACCCAGTCAAATATTTAACAAGGAGGATTTAAAATGGCAGACGCATTAGGGATGATAGAAACAAGAGGGTTCACCGCGATGGTAGAGGCTTCAGACGCGATGGTGAAGGCGGCGAAGGTTGAGCTCGTCGGTTATGAAAAAACCGGGGGCGGCTTTGTTACAGCGATTGTGAGGGGTGATGTCGCGGCGTGTAAAGCGGCTACAGAAGCGGGCGCGCGAACCGCGGAGAAAATCGGTCAGCTTGTCAGCGTTCATGTAATACCAAGACCGCACTTGAATCTCGACATGGTACTACCGCTAGGTAGGGCAGAAGAAGCTAAAAAAGGGAAATAAAATGAATTGGGCAGATGCCCTATAGGAGACAGCATGATGCTGCAATCAATAAGTTAGCAATGAAGAAAGTTTCACGCAATTTTAAAAAATATTGTGAGTTATTGTTTGACTTATTTCATTAAAAGAGGAGTAAAACATGATAACCGGAGAGATCGTCGGCACAGTTGTCGCGACCAACAAGGTTGAGACACTTGAGGGGATGAAGCTCCTCATCGTCCGTAAAATGGGTATCAATGGTAAGTTGCAAGATGATTACGTCGTCGCGGTGGATTCTGTCGGCGCCGGTGTCGGGGAGGTAGTCCTCGTCGCGTCCGGTAGTTCGGCACGGCAGACACCCGATACGGAGAAGCGTCCGGTAGACGCGATCATCATGGCGATTATCGATACCTTTGAGGTCGGCGGCAAAGTAGTGTTTCAGAAGTAATTGAATTGTATTGAACGTAGGGGCGCACCCTGCGTGGTCGCCCAATTTAGGGAGTTATAATGAACTTAAACGAAGATATAATTTCAGGGATCGTCGAAAAAGTCGCCGCGCGCCTTAGTGCGAGCGCCGTGACGTGTGGCGTACCAAAAGACGCACCGGCAGAGCGCGCGGGCGTGGATGGCGTGGATGGCGTGTTCAGCGATATCAATGACGCGGTAGCGGCGGCGAAAGTGGCTCAAGAAGAGTTCATGCTTATTTCACTGAAACAGCGCGCCGAGATAATAGCGTCGATACGCGCCAGATGCACTAGAAACATTGAGAAGTTCTCACGCATGGCAGTAGAGGAGTCCGGGCTTGGGCGTTATAGCGACAAACTGCTCAAGAACCGACTCGCGATAGAGAAAACACCCGGTCTAGAGATAATCACCGCCGAGACATTCACCGGTGATGACGGGCTCACGCTTATCGAGCGCGCCCCGTTTGGTGTTATCGCGTCGATCCCGCCATGCACGAACCCGACCGAAACGATAATCAGTAACGTCATCGGGATGGTTGCCGGGGGGAACAGCGTTGTGATAAATCCGCACCCGAGCGCGAAAGAAACGTCGGCATATACCATAAGCGAGCTGAACAGAGCGATAATAGCGGTGGGCGGTCCGGGAAACCTCGTCACAACGGTCGGCAAGCCTACTATCGCCTCCGCGCAACAGCTTATGAAGCATCCTGATGTGCGGCTGTTGGTGGTCACCGGTGGCCCGGCGGTGGTGAAGGCCGCGATGAACAGCGGCAAAAAAGTTATCGCCGCGGGGCCGGGGAACCCGCCTGTGGTCGTCGATGAAACAGCGGACATCAAGAAAGCCGCGCGGGATATAGTTAATGGCGCGAGTTTTGACAACAACATCGTATGCGTTCTGGAGAAGGAGATAATCGCGGTGGAGTGCATCGCCGATGAACTGAAAACTGAGATGAAAAAGTGTGGCGCGTATGAGATAACCGCTATTCAGGCGCGGTCGCTGGCGAAAATTATTATCGACCGTCTCCCGGATAAAAACGATTCTCACGGCATGGTGAACAAGAAATTCGTCGGGAAGGACGCGAAGCTGATTCTCAAGCGGATCGGTGTAGCGGTCAGCGATGATATACGACTCATCATAGTCGAGACGGAAAAAGATCATCCGTTTGTTACAATGGAACTTTTGATGCCGGTGATACCGGTGGTGAGGGTGAAAGATGTCGATGAAGGGATCGCGCTGGCGAAGAAGGTCGAACATGGGAACAATCACACAGCGATAATGCACTCGAAGAATATCGAGAGCCTCAGTAAGATGGCGCGGGTTTGCAACGCGTCTATCTTTGTGAAGAACGCGCCATCGTATGCCGGGCTTGGGTTCGGCGCGGAAGGATACACGTCGTTCACCATAGCGAGCCCGACCGGTGAGGGGCTGACATCCGCGCGTGATTTCACGCGGGAGAGAAGATGCACTCTAGCGGGATATTTTAGGATAACATAACGAAAATATAGTAGGGGCTAACCTTCTGTTCGCCCATGCAGGTAACAATGACGAAAATAGAGATAATAAAAAAAATAAGAGACGCCGGTATAATCGGTAAGGGTGGCGCGGGCTTTCCGGCATACGCGAAGCTTGAGTGCGAGGCGGAGTTCGTGCTGGCGAACGGCGCTGAGTGCGAGCAGCTTCTTTCGAATGATAAGGTGTTGATGGAGAGGTTCCCTGCTGAGATCGTAGAGGGGCTTCGGCTCTCGATGCGGTGTGTCGGTGCGAAGAAGGGCTACCTCTGTATAAAGAAAAAGTACACCAAGGCGAAAGATGCTTTGCAAAGGGCGATAGGTAGTGATAAAAATGTAGAGCTGTTTCTGCTTGATGATTTTTATCCAGCCGGGGATGAAGTTATAATGGTACAAGAGGTGCTGGGCAGGAGAGTCCCAGAAGGGGGGCTCCCGCTCGATGTCGGTGTTGTGGTCAACAACGTAGGCTCGCTAAAGAAGATTTATAAGGCTGTCGCGAAAGATGAAAATGTGACGCGGAAGTATGTTTCGGTAAATGGCGAAGTGGCTCAGCCGAAGGTCGTGAACGTACCGATCGGGATGAGAGTGAGCGACGTGCTTGCGCTCGCTGGCGATGTTACAGTCGATGCTTACGCGATTATCTCTGGTGGTCCGAACATGGGGCGGCTCGTCAGCGGTGATGACGTGATCAAAAAAACTACCGGTGCGCTGATTGTGCTACCGGCGGATCACCCCCTGATAGAAAAGCAGAAGCTGAACATGGCTATGATACTGAAGCGGGCGAAGGCGGTTTGTACCAACTGTAGCCTTTGCTCGGGTATGTGTCCGCGGAATATTATCGGGCATAACATCCATCCGCACAAAATAATGAGGGCTATCAACCTTGGACTCGACTCGCAGGTGAATGCCCTTACCGGCGCTTTCTTATGTTCTGGCTGTGGTGTCTGCGAGAACTTCGCATGCTATATGTTCTTATCCCCAAGGATGGTATGCCAAACGGTGAAAGCGGAGTTGATAAAAAAAGGCGTTAAGAACCCGCATAGATCAACTCTATGCGAGGGGGAGGGTGCGAATAACATACAGCGGAAGATACCCTCAAAACGGTTGAAAGCGCGGCTAGGGCTGTCGAACTATATAGACGCCTTACCGCTCGATGATAATCATTATTTAGCGGATGAGGTGACGATAATGCTGAACCAGCATATCGGCGCTGTGAGCGTACCGACAGTCGCTGTGGGTGACACGGTTCTGGCGGGTGATAAGATTGCTGAGATCCCTACGGGTAAGCTCGGCGCGGTGTATCACGCTTCTATAGATGGCAGGGTAGGGCGTGTGAGTGATGACAGTATACAGATCAGGAGAGAAAAATGAACAAACCGGCAATCGGTATTATAGAGCTGAACAGCGTCGCGGCGGGGATATTTTCGACTGACACTATGGTGAAGAAAGCTGAGGTTCAGGTCTTGAAATCATGCCCGATATGCGCGGGGAAGTACATGATACTGATAAATGGTGATGAGGCGAATGTGAGTGAGGCTATGGAGAGCGGTCTTGAGAGCTCTGGGCGTTTTGTCGTCGATGACATAATAATATACAACATCCATGAGACTATCGCGCCGGCTATACTCGGTATTACCGAGGTGGAAAACCTCGACGCGGTCGGGGTGTTAGAGACGTTTTCTGTCGCGAGTACGATTATCGCCGCTGATGCCGCGGTGAAAGAGGCTGAAATAAAGCTCATAGATATCCGGCTCGCGAACGGGCTCGGTGGGAAGAGTTACTTCACGATGACCGGTGAGCTGTTTGATATACAGTCGGCGATAAAGCGCGCGAAGCAAACGGCGCTCGACAAGGGGATGTACGTAAATGACAGGATAATAGCGATGCCGCACGAAGATATGACGGGCGTATTGCTGTAGGGAGGCATAAATGTATTTAGCAAAGGTTATTGGCACTGTGGTCGCGACGCAAAAGTATGATAAACTCAAAGAGACTAAGCTGCTTGTCGTACAGCCGCTAGATGAAGAGCTGGCCGCGATGGGTGAGCCGCTTGTGGCGGTAGATACTGTTATGGCTGGACATGGCGATACGGTGTTTTATGTCACCGGGCGGGAGGCCGCGCTGGCGCTCGATGAGGATAAAAAGTTCTCCCCGGTGGACGCGACGATAATCGGTTTTGTCGATGAGGTGGCGTAAATGTTTGTGGCGAAGGTATTAAAAACGGTGGTGGCGACGGAGAAGCACCCAATACTAAAGGGCGAAAAACTCCTTCTGGTGCGGCGTGTGCGGGAGTCCGGAGAGCTGTATGGCAAGACCACTCTCGCTATTGATCGCGCGCAGGCGGGTGTTGGGGATAAGGTGCTCGTTTTGCAGGAGGGGAGTTCATCGCAGTTTATTTTCGGTGTGCGGAACGAACCTGTACATTGTATTATTGTTGGGTTTGTGGATGAAGTGACAATAAATCCGTAGATATATTTACGCATTGGAGATAAATTATGAAATCAGAGATCGATCTGAAAAAAGATATAATAGAAGTCGGTAAGATGCTTCACTCGCACGGTTATATCGCGGCGACGGATGGGAATATCAGCATAAGAATCTCCCAGAACCGGATAATCACCACGGCGAGCGGGGTGTCAAAGGGGTATCTGAAGGAGGAACACATCGTCACCGTTGACGCTGACGGGAATCTCCTCTCCGGGCGGCACAAGCCCTCGTCAGAGCTGAAGATGCACCTCGTCGCGTATAAGATGAGACCGGATATCAAGGCGATCGTCCACGCTCACCCACCTACCTGCACGGCGTTCACGATCGCTGGGGTATCGCTCGCGAAGTGCGTTCTGCCTGAGGTTGTCATGACGCTCGGGGTAATACCAACGGCGGATTACGCCACGCCGACCACTGGTGAGGTACCGGACTCTATCCGGGATTTCATCTCGCGTTACGACGCGGTTCTGCTCGATCGGCACGGGGCTATCACAGTCAGCCAGAAGGACGTGTATGACGCGTATTACAAGCTTGAAAAAATAGAACATACAGCGGAGGTGACTCTAAAAGCGCGACAGCTCGGGCAGATAAAGACCCTCACCGAAGAGCAGGTGGGCAAACTGACATATATCAGCGGGATTGCCGCCGAAAAGCTCTGCGGCTCAACATGCGTAAACTGCGGAGCCTGCGGGAAACGTGCCGTTTCATCACCCTACGAGAACACTGGGACACAAAGCGAAAGTTTGCGTTGTAAGGGAGAAGACCCCTCAAATAGTGGTGAGTTTTCAGTACAGCGTGCCGTTTCATCATCCTATGAGAAAGCTGGGTCAGAAAGCGTTGGCTTGGGTTGTAAGGGAGAGGATTTTTCTACTAATTCTGGCTTTGGCAGAAACAACACAGAGAGCTTAAAAGCCGCTATAAGGAGGGAAGTCCTCGCGGAGTTGAAGATGCTCGCTGAGTGATTTATTTGGATCGTTGCTCATTCAGCCTTCTGAAAGTTTTCATCCCGATCCCGGCGAAAAGGAAGTTCATAGCGGTCAATATAAAGAAAACGGTTGCGTAAACGATGATATAGGCGATAGTCTCTTCGTCGAAGGTGGTGAGCAGGTCTATCGCGACGACTACGCTGATGAAGATGATTATCAGCTCGTATGTTAAGAATATGATACCGACGATAAGGAAAAAGAAGCGGCTACGGATCAGAAAACTCATCACGCCCAACGCGGTAAACAAGTAGTAGCAATACTCCCAGATATATGAAAAACTGCTTTTGAATCCAGGACTTAGAGTGTGGAAGAATTCACCTTTCATATCCTCGGCGAATATGTACAAAAAGGCCGCGTAAGAAAGTAGACCTATCCCTAATACTCTGTACTCTCTGTTTATG
>JAJRXV010000119.1 GCA_024276115.1 Deltaproteobacteria bacterium | reverse complement strand
TAAGGCGATTCGGATCGAGTTTTTCGGGGACTACATCGAGAAGATAAGCGAGATAGACTCTCTGCGCGGCGTACCGATTGGGGAGCTTGACCGGGTGGCGATCTACCCGAACAGCCATTATGTCACCCCGCGCGATATTCTCTTAGAATCTATCGGGAAGATCAAGGCTGAGATGAAGGAACGGCTGGCGTTTTTTGAACAGAATAAGATGTTTATCGAGGCGCAACGGATAGAGCAACGGACTAATTATGATATCGAGATGATTGTCGAGACCGGCTACTGCTCCGGTATAGAGAACTACTCACGCTATCTGACTCGTCGCGCTGAGGGTGAGCCGCCACCAACGCTGATTGATTTTTTCCCTGAGGAGGCGCTCTTCATTGTTGACGAGAGCCATATTACTATCCCGCAGATAAACGGTATGTACAAAGGCGACCGGTCGCGTAAGAAGACGCTCGTCGGGCATGGTTTCAGGCTTCCTTCAGCACTTGACAACAGACCGCTTATGTTCGCTGAGTTTGAGGAGCGGAAACGTAATATTGTATACGTAAGCGCGACCCCGGGCGACTATGAGCTCGAAAAAACAGGTGGTGTGTATATTGAGCAGGTGATCAGACCGACCGGTCTCACCGATCCAGAGATCATAATCAAGCCCGCCACCACACAAGTCGATGACCTGCTATTCGAGATAAAGAAGCGGATAAAAAAGAAAGAGAAGATACTCGTCACGACGCTGACAAAAAGGATGGCAGAAGACCTGACGAAGTATTACGGGGAGCTTGGGATGCGCGTGAGGTACATGCACTCAGATGTCAAGACTATCGAGCGTATCGAGATCATCCGCAATCTGCGGAAGGATGAGTTTGACATCCTAGTTGGGATCAACCTCCTGCGGGAGGGGCTCGATATCCCTGAGGTGTCGCTCGTCGCGATACTAGACGCGGACAAGGAGGGGTTCTTGAGATCGACGCGGTCGCTCATACAGACGTGCGGCAGGGCGGCGAGAAATCTGAACGGTGATGTTATTATGTACGCCGATAAAATAACGCGGTCGATGAAAAACGCCATCGATGAGACTGACCGACGGCGGAAAATTCAGAAGCAGTACAACAAAAAGCATGGGATAACACCGAAGACCATCATAAAGAAGATCCACGGCGAGTTCGGCTATATGTGTGATAAAGATTATGTGACCGTAGATAAAAAATCTATTTATGACAAGGATATGTTCGGCGATGAGAAGCTACCATCGATAATAAAGCGGCTGAAAAAAGAGATGCGGGAGTCTGCCAAGAACTTAGAGTTTGAGAAAGCGGCGGAGCTGAGGGACAAGATACATGAGTTTGAAGAGTTAGAGCTTTCGCTGAAATGAAAGGGACGAGGAGTCAAAAAACACTTTAAAATATTACTTTTAAAGATAAAACTTATGGTTCTTGTCCAGGAAAACTACATAAAAGGTATTACAATCGTATTTTAATTTAGTTCCTTCGTTAACCTTTCCCTCATACTCAGCAGGGAGAACAAATCCAATCAACCTTACTTTACTCTCAAGCCGAAGCCGAGCCCACTCCACATCATGAGGGACATGACTTGGGTGCTTAAATTTTGATTTTGATTTAGGTGGGAACGCTCCGTATACTTCGAGTACATGCTGGCTTTTCTTTCCTATACCTTCATTCTGCCAATATCGGAGAGACTCCTTAGTATAGGCTACTAATTTATCAAGTAATTTTACTAATTGTTCATTAGTCCATTCTTTAAAGTGCTGGGCTTCTTCCTGAGAAGAATCAAAGTACCCAAAGTTGAATTTGCATCTGCCAGTTAAATCAGCACCCTTGCTTTCTATGCTACTTGGTGGAATAGTATCTAAAAAAGCTTTTTTTCTATTGTTACGATATTTGCTCATATCTTAGGCACACCACCGATCTTGCCGGCATTATAAATAGGTACAATGGAGCGGTCATTTCTGATAATATCACCTGGTATTTCATCTAGCCTGTAAGCATAGCTTTCACTCTCCTCCTGGTTGACCATTATGGTTCTGTATTTGCCCATAAAATCAAGAATATCAGTATTATGGGTAGAAAAAATCATCTGAGCGTTATTCTTGTTGATCTTATCGTCATCAAAAGATTCAACCAAAAGCGGAAGAATATGAGGATGAAAATCTATATCGAATTCATCCATAACGAGAATACCACCAGATTTAAGAGTAAGGTAATAGTCTATCAGCGTTAGGTACAATGTTTTTGTTCCACTTGACTGAGAATGAAATGACAAGCAGTTGTTTTGCACAGATGTTTTATGTTCAAACATTGGACAGTGATACTCTTTACCTTCCGCGTCACTCCGCTTAACAATTTTTATATCTTTAATGCCCAGATCGCTCTTTTTTATTATGTCTTTAACAAACTCAAAAAAATCCGGATAATCTACGTAGAACTTTGAAATTGTTTCATAGTTAATGGTTCGATCATACCTTCCACCCCAGCGCACATTAGAGGTAATTGAATTAAAAAATCTATATATTGGAGCAGTGCTTTGAAATTCATATTGATGAGCGGTGCTTATAATAGAAGCGTTTGAGCGGAGTTTTACACTTTTAAGGTCGTTAAAATCTTTAATACAATATGTTAATTTATTTCCGTCTCTTTTAAATACCTCTGTATTTCTCTTCTTGTTGCGGGACAAAGTCTCTGAAATAACTTCTCTACTGGTTAATGATACTTCATAGTTGTATCGCACACCATCTATTTCAAAATCAGAGTAGAGATCAATCGGAGTATCATTATGAAAATAAGAATCAACATAAATATCATCTTCTGGTTTATTGTTAAAAGAGTCGGTACAAAAATACCTCAAGAAAGATATTGCTTTAAGAGCGTTTGTCTTTCCTGAAGCATTCGCTCCTTTTAAACATATTAGGTTCGCAACTTTCTTGCCCCTGGAGATTTCTTTGGGACAATTAGCTCCGAGCTCAAAAGATATTTCAACCCCTTCCTTAAAAGAAAAGAAGTTTTTCGCACCGTACCTTAAAATCATACTATTAGCCTCGCTTGTTTAATTTTTCGTAATTATGACATAAGAGGGTTGAACTGTCAAGCGTAAGCGTGCTGTTGTGACATTTGTGTCTGATTGTGTGGATAGTGGTGTGGCGTAAGGTAGCTTATGGTAATGCAGTACATTAATCATTTTAATTACTATTTTGGGCAGGCACACAGACCTGCCCCTACGAAGCGATATATTTATTACTTGGTGTTATCATTTCGAAAACGCCTTATAATATTTCAGGACTTTTTTTACATACCTGCGCGTTTCTTTGTACGGTGGTATGCTTTTGTACTTTTTGACGGCGTTCTCACCGGCGTTGTACGCGGCGACCGCGTAAGGCATGTTATCGTCGAAGAGGTCGAGCAGGTAGCGCAGGTACTTCACTCCGCCCTCCATGTTTTCCTTCGCGCTGAAACGGTTACCCCCGCTC
>JAJRXV010000118.1 GCA_024276115.1 Deltaproteobacteria bacterium | reverse complement strand
CACCAACATGGCTGGTAGGGGTACAGACATCGTGTTGGGCGGTAACCCAGAGTTCCTAGCCGCGCAAAAGATAGGCGCTGATGAGAATAAGTTCCAGCACGCGCTTGAAGAAGCGCGAAAATCATGCGACGCGGACAGGGAGTTTGTGCTTAAAAACGGTGGACTGCACATAATCGGTACGGAGCGTCACGATAGTCGTAGAGTTGATAACCAGCTACGGGGTCGCGCGGGTCGTCAGGGTGATCCGGGTGTGTCACGTTTCTTTGTGTCACTTGAGGATGACCTGATGCGGATGTTCGGGTCTGACCGTATCACCGGGATAATGGAAAAACTCGGTATGGAAGAGGGGCAGGAGATAGAGTCGCGGATGATATCTAAGGCAATAGAGAATGCCCAGTCAAAGGTCGAGCAGCACAACTTTGAGGTAAGAAAGCACCTGCTTGAGTATGACGATGTTATGAACAAGCAGAGGAAAGCGATATATAAGTTCCGTAAAGAAGTACTAAAGGGCGAAAACCAGCAGGAGAAAGTGAAAGAGATGATCGAAGAGCGTGTCGCCGATATTGTCTATGACTGCATCCCTGAAGGCGCCCATTTTGAGGACTGGGACTTGAAGGGACTTCGTTCAAATGTGATGAAAAGCTTCTATACTGATGTCGATATAGAGGGCGAGCTTGCCGGAAAAGACAGTGTCGATGAAAACATGGTCAGCGATATCATCTCAAAAAAAGTGAATGAAGTATATAAGCTTCGGAAGGACGCGGTTGGTGAGGAGGCGTTTGAGCAACTTGAGCGTATGATACTCTCTCAGGCGATCGACTCGCAGTGGAAAGACCACCTGCTCGCTATAGATATGCTGAAAGAAGGGATAGGGCTTCGGGGCTATGGTCAGAAGAACCCGCTGACAGAGTATACCAAAGAGGGGTATATAATGTTCGAGCAGATGGGGACTATGGTGCGGAATGAGTTCTTAGAGGACCTCTTCAAAGTGAAGATAGTGAGAGAGGAGGAGCCGCAGGCAGTTACGCATACACCGGCCGTGCAGAATATGGTGCTTTCGCATAACAGTGCTGGGACTCTCGGTAGCGGCGGCGCACCGGGTCAGAAGCAGGGTACTGTGAAAGGCGCGCAGAAAGTCGGTAGGAACGAGCCATGTCCATGCGGTAGCGGTAAGAAGTATAAGAAGTGTTGCGGGGCGTAGGGCAAAATCTCTCTACTTTGCCAGGAGGCATCGCAATGCACGATTTATGGAGAGGTAGATTGTAATAATGTCAACAGCTTTCACCCTCCCCGCCCATCAAGGGAGGGGAGGGTTTTTTTAGGTCGTGCAAAGGTCTTTCACCTCTCCAAATATTTTCCCCTTGAACAATAAAAATAATCAGGTACAATTAATTATTAAAAGACTCCCGCACGACCCTAAAACCGTCGTCCTGAATTCATTTCAGGATTTGGCAATCCTATAAATGTGGGTAGATCCCGAAACCAGTTCGGGACGACGGCAGGAGTATTATACTATACATTTTGTCGCCGGGTTAATAATTAAATATCTTATTGTTAAAGGAAATCCATGAGTAAAGTAAAGTTTATTTTTTGTGTTCACAACCACCAGCCTGTAGGGAATTTCGATCACGTTCTTGAGAAGTCATTTGAGGAGTCGTACAGACCTTTTTTAGACGTGTTGATGATGTACCACTCAATCAAGATCGTCCTCCATGTGTCAGGCTATCTGCTTCTCTGGCTTGATAAAAACAAGAAAGATTACATCGTAAATATTCAGGAGCTCGTCAAGCAGGGGCGGCTTGAGGTGATCTCAAGCGGTTTGTACGAGCCGGTGCTCGCTGTTTTGCCAGAAGTCGATCGGGTAGGTCAGATAAAGCGTTTCAACAAGATCATAAGGGACATCACCGGCTACTCCCCGAAAGGAGCATGGCTTACAGAGCGTATCTATGAACCACAGCTACCGAAGAGCCTTCAAAAGGCGGGGATAGATTACATCGTCGTTGATGATTATCACTTCATAAAATCCGGTATGAGCGAAAATGATATGTTCGGCTATTATATCACCGAGGAGGAGGGGTATCCTCTGAAAATATTCCCCGGGAGCGAGCGGCTCAGGTATTTAGTGCCGTTTCGGGATGTCAACGAAACACTTGACTATTTCAAGATGATAGCAGACTCCGGGCACGGTAATCTAGCAGTGCTCGCTGATGATGGCGAAAAATTCGGCACATGGCCGAACACATACGACTGGGTGTACAACGAACACTGGCTGGAGAAGTTTTTCACCATGCTCGAGGAGAATCAAGATCTCGTCGAGACGGTGACGTTCAGCGAATATATTGAGCGAAACAAGCCTCTCGGAAGGGTCTACCTACCGACGACGTCGTACGCCGAGATGGGAAAGTGGTCACTGCCGGCAGATACGGCGGTAAAGTACCAGCGCGCGCTTGATTTTGCTGACGAGTCCGGGAACGCTGATTTTAAGCGGTTTTTGGGCGGCGGTACGTGGCGGAATTACCTCGCGAAATACCCCGAGAGCAATAACATGCACAAAAAGATGCTTTATCTGAGCGAAAAAATACATGATTACCACAAGAGTATCAAGGTAACTAAGGATATACCGCAATGCCTCGACGAACTATATAAGGCGCAGTGCAACGACGCGTACTGGCACGGTATATTCGGTGGGCTTTACCTGCCGCACCTCCGTGACGCTGTGTACCGGAGTCTGATTAACGCTGAGAAACTTCTCGACGAGGATATGGGGCGCGAGACACCGCACCTCGATATAAAAACGTATGACATCAACCGCGACGGTGAGGATGAGATTCTAGTCGAGACTGACGCCTACAATATGTACCTGCAACCAGGGTATGGCGGGACTATATATGAGTATGACTACAAACCGGCATCCTTCAATATCATGAACACGCTGACGCGCCGCAAAGAGGAGTATCACGACAAGATACTGCAAGAGCAGTCGCAATCTAACGGTGGTACCAAGAGCATCCACGATATGGTTCAATCAAAAGAAGAGGGGCTCGACAAATACCTACGTTTTGACCAATACACTAAGGCTTCGCTGGTGGATCATTTTATCGACAATGTCAGCCTTGATGACCTGAAAAACCTGAACTACACTGAGCGCGGCGATTTTATCGGAGAGGAGTACGAGCATGAGATCATCCCTGATATCAATCAACCGAAGATAGTTCTTAAGAGAAGGGGCTCTGTGAGGCAGGATGGGGGGACGCTCGATGTGGAGGTCAAAAAAACCTTGACGCTCACAAAAGGTTCTACCGAAATGCTCATAGATTATCGTATCAAAAACCTTTCAGATAAGGAACTCTCAGCGGTATTCGGGGTGGAGTTCAACCTTTCGCTCCTCTCTCCTGACGATGAGAACCGGTTCTTTGAGGTACCAGGACACACGCTTCATCACAATAATCTGGCGAGCGACGGTGAGCTGTATGATGTAAAAGAAATAAGAGTAGTTGACAGATACTTGAACTTTGATGTATGCTTTGGCTTTCCAGAAGGGTGCAACTTCTACCGCCTGCCGGTGGAGACTGTATCGATTTCCGAAGGAGGTTTCGAAAGGATATTCCAAGCGTCTTCAATGTTGTTTTTTAAGATGCTGACTTTAGCCAAAGATGATGAATTTATTTTCCCGATCAAGTATTCTCTCAATAAGAGATAAAGGGCATGTTGCCCAATACAATTTAGGGGCTTCGCCCCTACGCTTCCGTTGGTCGCTACCCCATAATATCAGCGACTTACAAAAGAGACTTTTATGTAAAATGGGTAGATTTTCTATTTGGCAAAACTACCATAAAATTATAAAGCTGGCGTTTCAAATATGCCTCCTGACGCTTTTCATGCCGGTGCTCTCTCACGCGTCGCAGTTCTCTGTCACCGGGGAATACGACATGCGCTTTATCAGCATGGATAACGCTGATGACATGAACGATGACTACCACGATAACCAATCATACATGGACTTGCGACTGCGGCTCGGCGCTACAGTCGAGATAAACGAGAACACAAAGGGGATCATAACTCTTGAGACCGGGCACGTGGTGTTTGGTGTCGATCCCGATGACTCTGACGAGACTATTCCCGGGAGCGATTCGCTCGACCTGAAGCTGAAAAGCGCGTACGTTGATTTTTTTCCGGCGCACAGCGAGAGTAACCTGCTCGTCGGCCTCCAACCGATAGAGCTTGTGGACGGGCTTTTGGCGAATGAGGACGCGTTCGGGGTGACTTACCTCGTCAAGGCGGTGCGGGAGATACGCATAAACCTCGTCAAACTCTATGACAACACGGTGAACGACGAGTACAAAAACGACCTTAACCCGAAGCGGGACTCTGTTTTTTACAGTATTTATTATGAGAACGACGCCTTTACCGATGACAGATTCAGCCTGCTCGTGGGATATTACCTAGATAGGAACGCTCTCTTGTATGATGATGATCCTGCCGCCGTTCTACCGGTGATGTACAGCAAGCGGGACGCGGTTTTCATCTGTAGCGGTTACGACTGGGAGTACTACGGCACCGACCTGGACTTCAACCTGCTCTACCAGCGGGGTAAGCGGCGTTTCACCGACGATCTGACAGGGCTGAGAGAATCCAAACGCCTGCTCGCGTGGCTGATCGATGTCACCGCGAAGAGGAAGGCGGGCGAGAACCTCAAACTCTCCGGTGAGTTTCTGTTCGCGACAGGAGATGAGAATAGCGATGATAAGAAGGATCAGGGTTTCATGCCGATCGATGGTCTCTCTAACTACTACGACCGGGCGTACATAATGACCGGTAGGGTTTTTGGGGATGACGCGCCAGAAGGCGGACTCTTCGACAGCCCGGTACGTAATATGAGCAACGTAATCTTCTTAAAACTTGCCGCTGAGTACAGCTTCAGCAATGACAAACGGCTCGAGATCGCCGCTATGTACGCGACGCACGACGAAAACGTCGAAGCGCTCTCAGGCAAGAGCGAGCGTGCCATAGGCGCTGAGTTCGACGCGACACTCTCCTTTGATGTTTTCGATACCTACTACGACACCGGTAAAGGGCTACTCTTCAACACATTCGGCGCGTATTTCATCCCCGGTGACAGCTACGACCTCTATGACGGCAGTGCCGCAGACGATGTGACTCTCTTCGGCGCGGGGCTTGAGTATACTTTTTAGACTGATAGCACACGGAAAAGGCGGGAAAAGCGGATAAGGGCGGATTTTTTTGAGGGGCTTTTTGGTTCGCCCGCTTCTACTTCGTAATGGTATCCTGGTCTGTGTGCTTGCCCAAAGCGTTGGGCGACCACATAGGGTCGCCCCTACTGATTTGATTACGGTGTGGTTGTTTTGGCATAAATCATAGGTTGCTGTTGAGCCGTTAGACGGGGAGCAATTGTATTATTGGGTAAAATGAAAAATAAAAATAAAAAAAGAGAACCTCTTATCGTTACGGATCCTGACTCTTTAGGAAGAGAGTTTTATAGGGTATACAAGCCTGATTATTGGCTTTACCAAGTATCTTTACTAAAAAACTGTCATGATAATTATGCGTCAGTAAAAGACTACTTGCTCAATAACATTAAAGATGTTGATGAAAACGATTTCAAGAGAAATTTGCGTATGGAGTTGCACTTTCTTTACTTTAAAATGATAGAGACTCTATTTGGAGTAATTTATGCGATGGCAACGAATTCTAACAGAGATATTTGGCTTGCTCTTTCATTCCCTGAAGATTGGCCACCGAAATATGATAGATTTCTTATACATAAAATCATACAAAAATACTCTGAAGGTAAAAAAAATGATATAGATTTTGGGAGAAAAATACCCTGCGAAGAATTAGGGCATGAAATCACCCTATTGAGGTGGATTTTTTATTTCGTCTGCAATTTAGATTTTACAGATGAAGAATGGGATAAGAATTTAGATAAAATTAAAAAGGTCTTGCGAATATTTGCTAAAGATTTTTCTGATAGAGCTGAATACAATGCCTACAAGCATTCATTGCGTTGTTATAACTCTCCATTCGAAGTGAGAGTAGGTCCCCGAGGCTCAAAGCCGACGCAAGTAGTGTGTCAATCAAATGACGCGATTACTTTTTTGCAAAAGCGATCCGTAATCGATGAACATGGTAAAATGCGCCTGACTAGAAAAGTAGAAAAAGTAACTAAAGGTTTTGATTTTGAAAGAGACTATAAATGTTGCATAATAATATATAATCTATTGAAAAATATCATAGATATAAGAAAACACGCTTATATAGAAGAATTTATAGGCAAGAGTTTCACGATTTATGATTTATTAGACGTAGACCTGTTTGAATTGCACCCTCCTTCTGCTAGAATGCGCTGGAGCACATAATATCCATATATATGTTAATATATATATCAACAACACGCTTATAACTCATCTTCCAGCAAAAAGAAGCTTTAATTCTGCTGTAAGTATATAATATTATACATTAACCGGCGTTTTTGTCGCGTTTTTAACGCCAATATGTAGGCATGTAAATGTAAAATAGTTATTGACATATTGCTT
>JAJRXV010000117.1 GCA_024276115.1 Deltaproteobacteria bacterium | reverse complement strand
CAGAGGTGTTTCCCGCCACGCTCTTTCGTTACCGATTGAGTGTTTTTATACTTCTTGTCATAAAACTCCTGAAAATCCGATATCTTGCTGTACTCCGCGTGGATAAGTTCCGCCATCTTTTCTTCTGCCGCCTTGCACGAAAGATGCGAAAAAGTCCCGTCGGATTTTGGGCTGAAAAGCAAACTCGCCGTAAGCGGCACGTCGAGGCTATCCGCGAGAACGTGGATGTCGTTATATTGAGATATGTTATGCTCTGTCCATGTACACTTTAGCCGCACTGGTATACCGAGCTCTTTACACTTTTTTACACGGTCGATTATTTTGTCGAAGGAGCCGGTGGATTTTGTGAACGCGTCATTTGTTTCGGCATCTTTACCGTGGATGCTTATGGAGACAAAAACCCCCGAAAGCTCCTTGAAGAGCGCAAGCGCCTCATCACTCATCAGCGTGCCGTTGGTGAATATTCTGAGCGCGAACCCTTTTTTACGCGCGTACCTGACTATATCGAGAAAATCGTCACGCAGAAACACCTCGCCACCGGTCAGCGTAAGGAACATCGTACCGGCAGACGCGAGAGAGTCGAGTATGGAAGTGATCTCATCGAAGGAAAGCTCGTCACGCACAAGAGTGACGTAACAGTAATCGCAACCGAGGTTGCATTTGCTTGTGAGCTCAAAGATGCCCGAGAATGGGATGTGCTGGCTCATTATCTTATCGTTAAGCTTTTTTAATACACCCACGACGCTGATCCTTTCTCTCGGTACTTACTAAATTCAATATTACATTTAATTGATTTTGAGTCAAGCACTTTTATTCTGGGGAGATACCCCGTTTTTTTAACCACAGAGGACACAGAGGATTTTTCTTTAAACAGGTTAAAGAAATTAGTGATAACTGCGCGGCTCACGTAGGCGCGACCGACCGATCGCCCCTACGAACATGTATTGTTACACGCTGAACGCTACCATCAGCGTCGAGACAACTACCAGCACGAGGTAGTCTCCACCCCTGAACCGGATGCGTTTGTATCGGCTTCGTTTTGCTCCGGCTTTGTAGCCCCGGCTTATCATCGCTCTGTTGAGCTCGTCGGCGCGGGTGAAGATGCTGTAAAATATCGGGGTGAAGATCAGGCTGGCGGTTTTTATCCGCTTTGTTATCGAGCCTTCGCTGAAGACTATCCCACGCGCTTGTTGCGCCGCGATCACCTTTTTTATCTCTTTGAAGAATATCGGGATGAATTTTATCGCGAGCGTTACCATCATCGCCAGGTCATCGACTGGTACTCTAAATAGTTTAAGGAAGCTAAATAGACTCGCGACACCGGCGGTTATTTCGAGCGGGCTTGTCGTCAGGATGAAGATATAGGTCATCTGTATGATTATGTAGAGCTTCGCCGACATAAAAGCGGCACCGGTCAGCCCTTCGCGGGTTACAATGAGACCGTATTGTGAGAGTTCTGGGATGACTCTACCGGGGGTGAAAAATGAATGGAAAATAAATATGAACAGGAAAAACCATAGGAATTTCAGTATACATTTTGAGACGTAACCGATACTTAGCCGCGCCAGCATGATAATGAGCAGTGATATTGTGAATAGTCCCACCAGTGTCAGAGCGCCGGACTTGTCAGGGGTGGCGCCGTAGAATATCATGATCGAAGCGGCGACAAGGCTTATCAGCTTGGTGCGGGGGTCAAGCTTGTGAATATCTGAGCCGGTATTGATGTAGCGACCGAACGTTATTTTTTTGAAAAAACTCATCTTAATATCTGAACATAAGCCCTAAATTATACTCCACTCCGCCGAGGTCTATCTTCTCCTTCTTAAAAGCGTTGGTGTCGGCATAGTCAACCCCGATGAAGAAGTATGTATCATCCACGCCATAACCGGACTTCAACTTCTTAGCGCCTTTTTGATCTATCGCGTCAAGCAGAAAAAGCAGAGCGAATCCGGCATGGTAGCCAAAATATTTATTTTCGACACTCTTAGCGTCCTCGACCTTTTCCTTAAAATATGTGCTGTTGATCCCGAGTTTT
>JAJRXV010000116.1 GCA_024276115.1 Deltaproteobacteria bacterium | reverse complement strand
GAGAAAGCTGCTAAGAGCTTTCTTGCGCGCGATTTTAAGGCGGCTGATTTTACAAATACTGGTCGAGAGTACGCAAAAAGTTTACAAGAACCACGAAATGATGGCCGCTTGAAAACGACTTTTTCAGGGACGACTAACTATCCTCGTGAATAGAAATGTCTCGATTATAAAATTTAATCCACTCCAAAAAAATAATTTACAATAAACCATCCTCCCCTTGACAAACCGAATACGATTGTTAACCTTGAATTATATCACAATCCAATTTTTTCTTCAGGAGCAAAAGATGAAACTAAACATAAGGGTAGGAGGCGCGGCAGGGCAGGGGATGCAGACGATCGGGCAGGTGCTGAGCAAGACTTTCGCGCGCGGCGGTCTTGAGGTCTTTGCTGTGATGGACTACCAGTCGCGCATCCGGGGCGGTCATAACTATTTTCAAATCAGGGTCGCCGATAATAACATCAACGCGAAAAGTGACGCGGTAGATATACTTGTCTCGCTTGACGAGGCGACAATCGAGCTTGACCGGGGCGACGTGAGGGA
The DNA here is from genome assembly GCA_024276115.1 of Deltaproteobacteria bacterium. Classification (GTDB taxonomy): domain Bacteria; phylum Desulfobacterota; class JAJRXV01; order JAJRXV01; family JAJRXV01; genus JAJRXV01. The sequence continues at coordinate 30,252 of JAJRXV010000116.1, read as the reverse complement.
AGGTGGCATAATCATAAATGACGGTGAAGCGTGCGCTTTGGTAGATGGTGAGGGCGGTGTGAGGTGTCTGAGTATACCGTTTGCGAAGCTGGCGCTTGATGCCGCCGGTGACAAGCTCTACTCCAATTCGGTCGCGGTCGGGGCTGTACTCGGTTTTATCGGTTATGATATGGACATCCTCTACAAAGTTCTTGAGGATTTTTTCTCTCACAAAAAAGGAAGCGAAGTCGCGGAAAACAATATCAAGGCGTCGAAAGCAGGGCTGGTGTTAGCTAAAGAGCTAAACGTTGATCTTGGCGTTGATAAAATTGAATACCGTAATACTATCAAGATGTTAATAAATGGTAATGACGCGATAGCACTCGGCGCTCTTGCCGCTGGGTGTAAGTTTTTCTCGTCATACCCTATGACACCATCAACAAGTATTTTTGTGGCGGCAGCCAAATACTCGCACGATTTTGGCGCCATAGTCGAGCAGGCAGAAGATGAGATCGCCGCGATGAATATGATTATTGGAGCCGCTTACGCGGGCACCCGCTCGATGACGACAACGTCTGGTGGCGGTTTTTGCCTTATGGTGGAGGCTCTCGGTTTTTCTGCGATCGCCGAGATACCGGTGGTGATTGTCAACTCTCAGCGGTCAGGACCATCTACAGGGCTGCCGACCCGCACTGAGCAGGGAGACCTTTTGTTTGCGATTAACGCGTCCCACGGTGATTTTGTTCATGCTGTACTGGCTCCTTCTTCACCGTTGGACGCATTTCATCTCACGGTGAAGGCGTTTGAAATTGCCGATAAATATCAGATACCTGTGGTGATACTTGATGACCAGTTCCTCGCTGATACTCTTGTAACGGTTGACGCGTTTGATGTTAGCAGTATAAAACCGAACAGGTGTATAATGAGCAATGATGAGCTGGCGGCGCTTGAAATATACAACCGGTACGAAGTCACTGATTCCGGCGTTTCACCTCGGGCGCTACCGGGGCAAAGCGAACATGTAGTCGTCTCTGACAGTGACGAACACACAAAAGACGGTCACTTGACCGAAGACTTGCAAGCGGCGATGGAGCAGAAAAAGAAACGCGCCAGAAAGCTAGAACAGCTTTCCTGCGATATTGAACTACCGAAACTTTACGGTCATCCCGAGGCGAAACATACTCTCATTACATGGGGCTCGACATTCGGCGTCGCTAAAGAGCTGTTGGAGCAGAAAAGCTGTTGCGGTAATTTCAACATAATAAATATCACAGAAGTATGGCCGCTAAATGGTGAGTTTTTCACTGAAAACCTCCGAGGCAAAAAGGGGATAACAGTCGAGGGCAACTCCACTGGGCAGATGGCGCGGCTTATACGACAGGTCAGCGGGGTGGAGGTTGACTCGATTCTCCGGTACGATGGGCGACCATTTTCGATAGAATACCTTGAAGAAAAGCTAAAAGAGAGGGGGATATGCCATGATTGATACTAGTATTTTTGACAGTCAGGTGGATAATGCCTGGTGCCCGGGCTGTGGGAACTTCAGCATACTGAAAACTCTTAAAGAAGCTTTGGCGGAGCTTGAGCTGAAGCCGCACCAGATCGTTCTCGTCTCTGGGATCGGGCAGGCGGCGAAACAGCCGCATTACATCAAAGCGAATGTTTTGAACGGACTGCATGGGCGGGCGTTGCCGGCCGCGATTGGGGTTAAAATAGCCAACCACAAACTGAAGGTGATAGTTACCAGCGGTGACGGTGACCTGTACGGGGAGGGCGGCAACCACTTTATTCACAACCTGCGCCGGAATGTCGATATCACTGTGATAGCGCATGACAATCAAGTGTACGGATTGACAAAGGGACAGGCCTCACCGACCTCTGACCTTGGCTTTAAGACCAAGGTGCAAGTTGATGGCGTCATGCTAGAACCAATACACCAGCTCGCGCTTGCTGTGACGCTACGTGCGAATTTTGTCGCGCGGAGTTTTTCTGGTAACCGAGAACACCTGAAAAAAATGATGAAGGCCGCTATAACCAGTAAGGGATTTTCACTGCTAGACGTTCTCCAGCCGTGCGTTTCCTTCAATAAAGTCAATACGTTTAAGTGGTACAAAGAGCGTGTGTACGAGCTCGACGAAACGCATGACCATACCAACCAGACCGCCGCGTTTCAGAAGGCGCTCGAGTGGGGGGAGAAAATACCGATCGGACAGATCTATTCGGATAAGCGACCTACATTCGAGGAGCAACAGTTTGCGCTAAAAGATAGTACTCTGGTGGAAAAGGGGCTTGACCTAGAGAAGGCGCGCGATATCATACAGAGCTATATCTAAGAAGAGTTAGGAGCGTCTCTGGTTTCTGGGTCTGCATTTATTTGTTCAAGGTACTGAAATAAGAGACGCGCCTCAAATTCAGGACGACGGTTTAAGTTTTGAATGAATTTTCAAACAATCCCATTTAAAAAAATGAATAGTACGGCAAGGGGTAATCAAAAAAGCGCCTTATTTTTGACCTCAGGCGCTTGTCTCTGTAACTATTGAAATTAACTGATATTTAGTTAATGCTGATATAGGTATGCGGGATACGCTCGATCTGTGACGTCCGATAAGATACATTATGTTAACTTGGCGACGACAGTCTCTCGAGTACGCTATTTCTAACTCACACCATGCTTTTGAGTATATCAATGAAACTGTCAGCTTCATCTAGCGTATTATAAAAGTGTGGCGAGAGGCGAATAGCGCCATCACGGAAAGCTACGTAGCAATTATTCTTCATAAGTTGTTTGTATATCAAGTCAGGGTCAGAGCCATCTACTGAAAAGCTGATAATACCGGATTTCTCCATTTCATTGTCTCGTGGCGACCTTATAATGCACCCTTCCCCCGTCAGCCTTTCGGCTAGGTAATCAGTCAACTCCAAAATATTCTGCCGTATTTTTTCACTACCGGCGTTCTTAAGGAGATTAAAGGAACCAAATGACGCATGAATACCAAGCATATTTAAGCTTCCCTCCTCAAACCTTGACGCATTCGGCTTAAGGGTTGTGTCATAATCTAGGTAATCGCTGGAATTTACTACACTTGTATAGCCAAAATTCGTCATATTCAGCTTATCGAGATTATCAGGCCGACAATAGAAGAACCCTACCCCTTCAGGTCCTAATAGCCACTTATGCGAATCCGCCGCGAGAAAATCGATATTATCCCGTAATACGTCAATATCAAATACACCCATGCTTTGAATCGCGTCAACAAAAAAGAGTACGCCCCGCTTTTTCAACTCAGCCCCGAGCTTTGTAATATCAATTTTGAAGCCGTTACTGAATTGGACGTGACTTATGCTCAAAAGCCGCGTACGGTCATCGATCAGCGCCAAAAGATCATCTATAAATACTCGTCCATCTCTCCACTTTGCGAACCTTACTTCGACTCCTTTTCCCTTAAGGTTCAGCCAAGGGTAGACATTTGCAGGGAACTCTCTTTCGGGAACAATAACATTGTCACCCTCTTTAAAATCAAGACCATTCGCGACCAGCAGGATACCAGAAGTTGTGTTTTTGATAATAGCGATATTATCGCTAGCTGCATTTATCATTTCAGCTACCATTTGTCTTACTTCTGAGACAACGCCCAGCCATTTTAGGTAATTAATGCTACCATTTAACAAGTAATCATCAAGATACTTATTGAGATATACACAGGTGACCAAGTTCATCGGGGCTACTGCCGCGTGATTAAAGTATATAAATTTTTCTGTCACCGGAAAATACTTTCTTACTTCATTTATATCCATAAATTCCTCATTAAAAACATTATGTTAAGTTTATTGTAAAATGACTAAAGGAGATATCATAATTCGACATCTCCTTTAGTGATAAGGTCATAAGATTTCGCGTTTCAATAAGGTAAGACTAAGTAATATAATAAAGTGTTTACAGATTTAATGCTAACCGGTTGTTATATTTTGGGTATTGCTTTACCTTGCTCTTACCGTCGAGTTTAGAAAGTGTAACTATCTCAAATTTATCCTCTTGACTAAGTACCTCTTTAACAAGTTTGTAATTTAGCGCGTGTCCAGACTTGTCAGCCAGAAGATGTCCAATAATCGGCTTGCCTATCAAGGAGATATCCCCAATAGCGTCAAGTATTTTATGTCTTACAAACTCATCTTTATATCGGAGGCCGTCTTCGTTAAGAACGCGGTAGTTGTCAAGCATAACTACATTATCAAGAGATCCGCCTTTTGCCAGACCAAGCTTCTTGAGCTTGTCTACATCATCTATAAAGCCGAATGTCCTTGCGTTCGATATTTCGTTCTCAAAAGTCTCAATAGATGATTTAAGCAGATATGACTGAGAAGAAATGACAGGGTTATCAAATTCGATACTATAGAGTATTCTAAAGTCCTTAGAGGGTAATAAAAACGCTTTTTTATCGCCATCTGTCACTTTAATAGGTTTTTTAATACGGATATATTCTCTTTCAGCGTCAAGGTTTTTAACGCCGACAGTTTTGATCAGGTGTACAAAAGGAGCGGCGCTTCCATCCATAATAGGGACTTCGATAGAGCTGACCTCTACTATTATGTTGTCGATTTTAAGACCAGCAAGGGTCGCGAGCAGATGCTCAACTGTGGAGATGTTATGTCCGTCTTTCCCCAAGGTCGTAGCGTAGCTGGTATCAACAACATTTTCAACACACGCTTTTATCTCAGGTCGAGATGGGATATCAGATCGGATAAAAATGATACCTGTATTAGCCTCTGCCGGCTTCATGACAAGATCTATTTTCTTTCCCGTATGTAAACCAATACCAGAGCATATAATCTCACTTGCGATAGTCCTTTGTAGTGGCATTTGAAGTCTCCTTAAAAAAGTTTCTTAATATCTCTTCATATAATATGCAATATATATGCCATAATGCTTGCGTGTTTACACTCAGGAGTAAATACGGTATGTTACGATATTCGATAATTTTATGTGAAAAACTTAGCAGCCCAAACTGTTGCAAAAAAGATACAGTTATTAGCGACTATTATCATTTTTGCAACACATTCTAATGGCGGGTTATTTAAGAAATGGGAGGAATTCGAGCAACTTTTTGACGACATTTCCAGAGAAGTTACCCTTTTCCCCGGGTGAGTTTTCATAAGACGCAGACGCGATAAAGCATGGCGCGTCAATGAATAATTTGTCGTCAAATGGAGCTTCTTCATTATAGTATGCCGTTGCGCTACGGGTTTTCCCTGTATCATCCTCAGAATAGCTCGCATAAATAGCATCGCCCTTTGATACATGTAGCGACCTGGCGGCCTCATCACTGGCAGTATAGTTGAACGCAAGCTCTTCCCCAACATGGTTTGAGGAGAATATTCCGCTGTCACTCTGGGTTTCTTTCAGGGTCAAAGAAAATCCGGTGGAGTCAGTGTCGCTTGTTACTGTAACAGTCAGAGTCTCAATAGAGGAGCTGTCGCTGTTCATCACAGGATCATTTACCGTGACATAAGCAAGCGTCTTAAGGTTTAAGTATTGTATCTGGTTAAAAGATATGATCGCGTTATTACCGATCTTTGTCACGCCATTCTCAGTTCCGACCCATATATTCTCACTGTTATCAATAGCTAAAGTAAGGGTGCTATTATCGACCAACCCTTCTGATTTAGTGTATCGTAACCAGCTACCGGTCTTAGTCAGCACAGAGACACCCGATGCTGTAGCAAAGTACTTATTGTTCTGATAGTCGGCCAGCACATACTTAACATCTCTATCGATCAACCCATCATCAGTTGGGTATATCGTAGTCCAGTTAGCGCCATTGAAACTAGAGATACCATCAACTGTAGCGATCCAGATAGTATCACCACCTTCAATATTCTCTACAGCTATCGATTTGATATTATTATCCGGTAGAAGGTGCGAGAGCTCGGAGAAGTTAACAAATGCTTCATTGCCATCAAATTTGCTGACACCTTCACTTGTCGCCAACCAAAAGAAATCAAATGAATCCAGCACAACCTGCTTGACAAAGTTACTTGGAATATCACTGTCGTTTGATAGTGTAAAAGTGTCGGTTATTTTTGTATTATGATATTTCGCGAGCCCGCCACTAGTGGCAAACCAAAGATCCCCCCTGCTGTCGATCACCATTGACTCAACATCGGTACCAGGCAGTTCGAGCGACATAGTTGACCAAGTCGGTGCGTCATATTTTGCAACCCCACCTGTTGTGCAGAAATATATATTCCCCTCGACATCCGGCACGATAGCATTGATATATTCAGCCGGCAACGCAATGGTAGTATCACGGTAGCTATTCCACTCAAGACCGTTGTAGCGGGATATACCATGATCGGTACCGAACCAGATACTGCCGCTAGGGTCCATAGCAATGGAAACAACGGTTTCGCTGACTAAGCCGTCCTCTCTCTTATAGTTGGTGAGTTCCCCGGCAAAAGCTGGAAACGCTATAAAAACTAGTAAAGATACAGCCGATATTATTAACTTTTTCATAATCCCCTTCTATCTTGCAGAATAGTTAGTCTTCGCCAATGTAAGCACATTGACGCTCAAAGCCCCAGCTTTTTTCAACACTTTTGAACACTCGTTTACTGTGGAGCCGGTAGTGTAAATATCGTCTACAACCAAAATCCTCTTACCGGTTACAGCTTCAGTGTTAGATACTTCAAACGCGCCTTTAACATTTTTCTGTCGTTCTTCCCCTCTCAAGAAAACTTGTGGGGATGTGTATTTTATTCTTTTTAAGGAATATTTGTCAACTTTAATCTGATTATTTTTGGGTACGCCATTCACTATGAGCAGCGCCTGATTAAAATATCGCTCACGTAGACGCTTTTTGTGGAGGGGCACAGGGATTATTATGTCGTATGCGTTTTCTAGCTCAGAGGCGATGTAACTCTGCATAAATCCAGCAAAGACATTAGCTAGAGTAATATCACGCATAAATTTATACGAAATGATATTATTTTTGAGGATGCTCTCATAGACAAATATGCTTCGGGAGCTATCAAAATTTCGTGACGTTTTTATGCACTCGCCACAAGTATGTGATATGTCATTAGGGTTAATAAACGGCCGCCCACAGATAAAACAGCACGGTTCTTTTATAAATTTCAAGCGGTTGTAACATTCGTCGCATAACAACTTATTATCCTTCTGTTGTCGTATCCTGCAAAAAAAACATAAATCAGAGAACAAGAACAGCCCCGCCGCGGTAATAAGCTTTTTCAGTGACAAATTCATCATCAATAAAAAGTGTACCATTTTTTATAAAAAATGATATCTTTTTGTAATGTTTTATTATTTTCAGGTAAACCAGAATGGGTAAGTGCCCTACCCTTCAGCTTGGCAGGTATTGTCCGGCAATGCTTTTGCGTCAGATCCGCGCAATGACGTTTTTAAGTTATCCCCTATGATAAACATTAATAAAAACGTCACTGCTATGAATCATCAAATTTATTTTGGTTGATATAATTCTCTCAGCCAAAAATAAAACTTATTAAACAACTTATTAAATGTAGCGTCATACAAAAAAACTGGTACGTCAGTTAGAAAATCTCTAACCCTTTAAAAAAGTAACCGATCTCAAACGCCGCTGTCTCAGGTGCGTCAGAACCGTGAACGATGTTGTTCTCGATGTTGTCCGCGTACTGCTTTCTGAGAGTGCCTTCCGCCGCGTCCGCAGGGTTTGTGGCTCCCATGATCTCACGGTTTTTCGCGATTGCGTTTTCACGCTCAAGCACCATTACAACAGATGGACCAGAAGTCATAAAATCTGTGAGTGAACCAAAAAATGGTCTCTCTTTGTGCACATAATAGAAGCCTTCCGCCTCTCTTGTAGACATGTGGATCATTCTCATCGCCGCGATCTTAAATCCTTCATCCTGAAACCTCTTTACTACAGCGCCGATCAGATTTTTCTTTACTCCGTCAGGCTTAATAATCGATAATGTTCTTTCCATAAATAATATACCCCCTTTTTTTCATTAAATCAACCTGTGGGGTTTTAACATTATCGTTTTATTTTGTCAATCGCTTTGTTCCCCGCGTAGATGTTTTCTTTTGGGGTGGAACGTAAGCGGTAGCCGTGACACGTCATTGTATTAAAAAAAAAACAGCCATAATTTCTTGATTTAATGTGAATAAACTCTTTTAATTTATTTAAAAATTGTTTATATATTATATTGAGCAGTTATTAATCATAAAAGAAAGCCTACCAGAGAATGACAAGGATATGCCGAAATGGCAACGTAATATATACACAGTTATGATAGAACACTTCAATATTGGACATGATTTTAATATAAATGAAGCGGGGTGTTTAGCATTAGGAACATACATATTATTCTAACAAGCTTATCGTCGACTGCCTCAACAGCGGCTGCAAAGCCTCCGCCGCCGTCAAAGAAAAAATCCTCGCCCAACTACTACTGCCCCCTGAAAAATGATTCTGCATCATGCCCCCGTGCCTCTTCCTTCTCACAAGCTTGCGTTGAGGTACAAAACGAAACGCTAATGTTTTGTATAAAACCGAATAAGAAACCCCATAAATTGATGAGTCGTAAGAAACAAAGTCTGCAACCCGCCCTTCTCTTGATGGTAAGTCAGGGATTGAACGGAGGGATAAAAATTGTTTTTCTCTCTGTTCTATGTGGTAAAAAAAAACGGAAAAACTAACAGAAGAAAAAGAATTGAAATATTAATAAAAATAGTTTACTATGCCCTGATTATGGTACGGGTAAAAATATGCGGGATAACAAATACAAAGGATGCGGTATTCTGTTCGGAGAACGGCGCGGACGCGCTCGGGTTCGTCTTTTATGACAAAAGCCCCCGGTACGTCTGCCCAAAATCAGCGAGCGAAATAATCAAAGACCTGCCGCCATTCATATCGATAGTCGGTCTCTTTGTCAACGAGTCGCCTGACGAAGTGCGGCGGATCAGCGACTTATGCCGTCTTGACATTCTTCAATTTCATGGTGATGAAACGAGTGAATACGTGAACAGCTTTGAACGGAAAAAGATCAAAGCGTTTCGGATAAAAGAGCGCGTAAAAGAAGAAGATATAATCGATTATGACGTCGACGCGTACCTGTTCGACGCTTACGCGAAGGGGCTTTATGGTGGGAGCGGCGAGAAGTTTAATTGGAGCGCTATCACCGAGCAAAAGTTCACCAGACCGGTGATACTGGCGGGCGGGCTTAAACCAGAAAATATCATAGACGCTGTGGACGCGGTTCAACCGTACGCGGTAGATGTAAGCTCCGGGGTTGAGAGCGAGCGGGGCGTAAAAAATCTAAACGAAGTAAAAAAATTCATTATAAGGGCAAAACATGGAAGAATTGAAAAACAAAAATAATAATGATAGTGATGGGCAAAATGCCCTACCGGATGAAAGGGGACATTTCGGGCAGTTCGGCGGCAAGTACGTTTCAGAAACACTTATGCCGGCATTGACCGAACTTGAGGAGGCTTACAAACGTTACAAAAACGACAAAGAGTTCATAAACGATTTTAAGTTTTATATGAGCGAATACGTCGGGCGGGAAACCCCGCTCTACTACGCGCGGCGCCTCACCGAACAGCTAGGTGGCGCGAAGATATACTTAAAGCGCGAGGACTTGAACCACACCGGCGCGCATAAGGTCAACAACACCATCGGGCAGGTTCTACTAGCCGTGAAGATGGGCAAAAAGCGCGTAATAGCCGAGACCGGCGCCGGACAACATGGTGTCGCGACAGCTACTGCCGCGGCGATGTTCGGGCTTGAGTGCGAGGTGTTCATGGGGACTGAGGACATCCGTCGTCAGGCGCTCAACGTATTCAAAATGAAGCTGCTCGGGGCGAAGGTCACACCGGTGACGTCTGGCACAAACACGCTCAAGGACGCGATGAACGAGGCATTAAGAAGCTGGACTGCGACTGTCGAGAGTACTTTTTATGTCATTGGTACTGTCGCCGGACCGCACCCATACCCTATGATGGTGCGGGATTTTCAGTCGGTGATCGGGAATGAGGCGCGCCGCCAGATACTAAATCTAGAGGGGCGTTTGCCGGATTACCTCGTCGCCTGCATCGGTGGCGGTAGTAACGCGATGGGACTTTTCTACCCGTTCAAAGATGACGAAAGCGTAAAAATGCTTGGAGTCGAAGCGGCCGGTGACGGGGTCGATACCGACAGGCACGCCGCGTCAATATGCGCCGGTCAAATCGGCGTACTCCACGGCAACAAGACGTACCTCATGCAGGACGAAAACGGACAGATTCAGACAACGCATTCAATTTCCGCCGGGCTCGACTACCCCGGTGTCGGACCGGAACACAGCTACTTCCACGAAATCAAGCGCGCCGAGTACGTCAACGCGACCGATACAGAAGCGCTCAGAGGATTCAAAGTCCTCACCGAAGAGGAAGGGATCATCCCCGCGCTCGAAAGCTCACACGCGGTCGCGCACGTGCTGAAACTCGCACCAACGCTCCCGAAGGATCAGATCATCATTGTGAACCTCTCTGGGCGTGGCGACAAGGATATATATACTGTCGCGGATATTATGGGTGTGAAGCTTTAGGTTAAGTGGGGGCGAGGGTAAATAGATTTTTTAATATTTAAGACTTCTGCACACCCCTTAAACCGTTATCCTGAATTCATTTTAGGATAACGGTAATCCTAATACATTCGGTCGAATCCCGAAACCAAGGGCGTGCCTCAAGTTCGGGACGACGATAGTAGTTTTTAAAAATACTATCTTTATCAAAGCACCTGAGAGTGTTCATAAATTAATGACGTGGCAAGAAACATAAAAGAAAGTTTTATTTTAAAACAAGAAGTAACTAAAAAACAACTTGAAGAGCTACACAAAGTACTACCAAAAGTATTTATCCAGCTCGACTCAAGTTTTCACAATACTGCTGAGCTGGTCAATTTCTATTTTTACAAAATGAATGAGGCCTGTGTAACGTACCACTCAACATTCGCAAAAGAGAAGTTCCCAGACTTTGAAGCTGACAAAGATGCGTACCCATTGAACTCTTATCAGCCACTATTTTTTTGAGAACTTCGCTATAGTCTCCACATGATACGTACGAGGGAACATATCCACTAAGCATATATCAGCAAGCTCGAAACCGATATCTTTAAGATACGCGGCATCCCGAGAAAAAGTAGCGATATCACAGGAGATATAGATTATTTTATCATTTATAATACGGTTTATATCCTTCAACGTCTCCATAGCCCCATCGCGCGGAGGGTCGATTATCGCATGATCATACTCCACGTGCGACTCCGCTAGCCGCTTCATCTCACTATTCACATCACTGCATATAAACTCTATATTTTTCATCGCATGTCGCTTTTTGTTATTCGTCGCGTCCATGATCGCCAGCGGGTACGACTCCACCCCTGTTACGTCATGGCAAAAAAACGAAATCGGTAATGAGAAATTACCAGAACCGCAAAATAGGTCTATCACTGAATCCCTACGCGTCAGCTCCAGATACTTCATAACTTTGTCGATCAAAAATATATTCTGCTCATAGTTCACCTGCAAAAAAGACCCCGGTGACAGCTCTATCGTGATCTCTGACCTCAGGTTCGGAGAGGGAATCGAGTATGACGTGCGTGCGCCCTTACAGACTGATGAGATCGATGACTTCCGTCCAAGCTGCATAAACAGCGCGACATCTTCACCAAAGTGCTTGGGGAAAACCTCCTTCAGTGCACGCTTCACCTTCTGCGGGCTACGCTTTGTGACGTGTACCACAATCACAACCCCCTTGTTATTATCATCGACCGTGACTTCCACCTGCGGTACCTGATCACCGAATTTCAGCTCGCCAAGCATAGCTTTCAGCGCCGGTATCTGATCATTTATCCGCTTTTTCACTATCATGCAACTATCAATATTAATTATGAATTTACTCCGACGCCGGTAAAAACCAAGCATTATCTCTCCGCCGACTTTCCTCACCTTAAACTGCACCCTGTTCCGATAATGCGTGCTCTCTTTTTGGGCGACAACGTCCACAGAATTCAGCTCCAACTTACCGATTTTGTTAATTGTTTCCAAACACCACTGCCGCTTATACTCAAGCTCTGTCTCATAAGGGACGTGCCAGAACGCGCAACCGCCGCACTCACCAAAGTATTCACACTCCGGCTCGATCCGATCTGGCGACGGCTCTACAACATTAGCTATCTCCGCGATTATATAGTTCTTTTTCTCTTTTTTTATGTTTATCGTGACAGTGTCACCCACTGCCGTTAATGGCACCATAACCGTCTTGCCATCAAGGCGCCCTATTCCGTTACCACCGCTTATCACTTTTTCGATTTTTATTTCTGAGATCTTTTCCATGTTCTTCCTTGTTATATTAGAGTTTATCAAATCTATTTTGCAATGTAACACATTTTATTCATCTATACCAGACATGGATTTAACTTTTTTTATGCGGTGTATTTGGGGAGGTATAGTTGGTGTCATCCCTGAGGAATCGATGTATCCCCGCTCATCCGCCAATAATGACGAACATTATACCAACATAATTTTATCTGGGAAAATGCTGAATATCCAAAACAATTGGACATTCATGATAAAATATATTATATTTATACTGTATTTTAATAGAGGGAGGGATTTGTGTCTCGAGTAAAGATAAAACCTATTTATGACTATATTCCTCTAAAAAAAGTGAGCCTGCTAAAACGATTTGCCCTATTAGCGTTCATCCCCATAACGATTCTTGTTCTCGCCTTAGGTGGGCTTGCTTCATATTTTATGATAAAAAGCATGATTGCTGGCGAGTCTGAACTTACTCAAGTCCAAGCAAGATTATTAGCGGAAAAATTTCTGACCTCAGAGGATTTCACTTTAGAATACCAGTCAATTGGCGAAGATGATATCTCTATATCACTACCTGTACCAAACCATAGGCTTGAAGAAGCTCTGCAACCTATCCTCGATTCATCGGTAGAATATCGACGAATAAAGGCCTATGACAACAGCGGAACGATAATCTGGTCTGATATGCAAGACTTGATTGGTTTGAATTTTTATGATTCCAACTATGAACTGAGGCAGGCATTAAGCGGAAAAGTCACTCCCGCGTTTGGGGTGCTCGCGAAGAGTGAGCATCTGCATGAAACAGGTTTTGGGAAGGGGCTTGAGATCTATGTCCCGATCAGAAAAAATAATATTATCGTGGGTGTTATAGAAGTATATAGAATACCTAACGTACTTCTGAAAAATATCAACCTTTCTTTATGGGTTATATGGTGTGTGAGTATCTTCGGCGGTCTATTCATATACCTATCTCTTTACTGGCTCGTCAAATCTTCTTTCAAACACCAAATGTTACTAGAGGGAAGGATCTATGAAAGCAAGAACCGCTTAGAAAGCTTAATAGACGGTATAGAAGATGGTATAGCTCTTGTAGATAATAACTGTAACATACTTACTATGAATAAATCGCTTGCCAAAAGGTTTAACATTCCGATTACCGAAGCGCCCGGTAAGAGCTTTGGCACTTGTATTCTTTGCGGTATTTCTGAAAAAGTGAAAGAGATGTGCAAAACATTTAAGGAGGTAAACAGCGCCACATCTTGTGAAATAGAGTTGCATGATGAAAAGAACGACAAAACATCATATATCAACCTTGCCGCCTTCCCCTTATCTCAAAAGGTCGACGCCACAGAAGGAGACACCTCAAAATATCTATCTGTTATTGTTCTGCGTGACATAACTAAAGAGAAAGAGCTTACAAAGGAGCTTATAAGGTCAGAAAAGCTCGCGACTATAGGCACGCTCTTCCCGAAGATCAGCCATGAGATCCGTGGACCTCTCAACGCGTTAGACCTTGGACTTGTCTCCTTGAGAGATAAATACCCCGAAGAAGAGCTGTTTGACCTGTTACTATCCTCAAAAGACAATTTATTGCGTATCTCTAATGACCTGCTTGCTTTTTCACGAGTAACAAAAGACCAGTTCGCTATGCTGAACCTAAACGATATTCTCAAAAGCTCACTCAAGTTCCTTAAAGAAGCGACCGGTCAGATAAAATACCACACAGTAAATGAGGAGCTTACAAATACCTCGCTGATAAGGGGTATCCCCGGTCAGCTCGAACAGATGTTTGTCAACCTTATCTTGAACGCGTCTCAATCAATGGAGAGTATGCTGATAAGCGATCAGGTGCTGACTGTCGGCACTTTCGAGAAAGGTGACAAAGTCATCGCCTTTGTAAAGGACAAGGGTGTAGGTATAAAAAAAGAACACTTTAACAAAGTATTTGAACAGTTTTTTACAACGAAAGAAGAAGGAAAAGGCACCGGTCTAGGCATGGCAATAGTCCATGAGATTACAACTAACCATAACGCCAACATATATTTTGAAAGCGAGCTTGGAGAGGGTACAACTTTCTACGTACACTTTAATAAAGCAGATATTTTATAAAGTGAAGGGCATGTGGTCATTGTTTTTTCTTCTGCTTCTTTTTCGCCTCAACTATTATCCTTTTGTTGTAGATTACTATTTTATCATCTTCCTTGTAATCATTGTTGAGTGCTATCATTGTAATACGGCACGCTACGACCTCGCCGGTTTCATTGAGGCGGATCTTCCAATTATACATAAGTTTTTCAGTGCTTAATGTGTAAAAGTCAGCGTTAATATAGTGGTTTTCAGTAAATGTAATATTAAATTTGTAATCCTCTTTTAACATTTTCAGTTTTGTTTCGTTAGGAAAATGACCATCTTTTACCTCTGTATCAATATCATTAAAGTGAACAGTTTTTGGAATAAAGAGCTTTGAGATGAACCTCAGATAATCAAGCGCTTTTTCCTTGTTAGGGATTTCATACTTCTCGTTCCGAATCATTGTATTGTAGTTGTTAAAAGCGAAAATGTCGGGATAGTTTAATAAAAAGATCAAGTTGTTTTGGCTTGATACAGCTGTAGTAAAAGTGTTTTTTCTACCACGCTCTTCAAACTCAAGCGAGTAAAATTCATAACGTTTTAGCATTATTTCGCTGTGCAGTTTCTTGACGCCAAGAAACTGCATACCCTCAGCTTTTGCAAGGTATGCCATGAATTCAACAGGTAAGTCATATTGGTTAGAGTATTTTTTTGTCAGACAACCTGCAAAAAGAAAAAGTGAAATAATTAACATAATAAATGCAATCAAATTATGTTTTCTGTTTTTATTAAATAGGATCATTTTAATTCCTGTAGATTCATTAGGTAAAAGAACACCCAGCTAGGTGAAATAGCCCTTATTAAGCGGTATCTCACACAACTATTAACTAATAGCGAAATTCACTTTTTGCATACCACCGTAAATATAGCTACAATATCACACAATTACAGAGATACATCATTTGAGGTGACATACTGCCGCACTCGCGCAAGAAACCATACCATCAGTTAATACATGCAAATACCTTACCAACTACTTCACTATCCCCAAAAAACATCAAATTTATTAATGAAGATGGCTCCTGCACGACCTAAAAAATGTCATCCCGAATTTGGGGCGCGCCTCTGGTTTCGGGACGACGGCAGGAGTATTACACTATACATTTTATCGCCGGGTTAATACACAAAATAGATCGTGCGGGAGCCTTTGAAATATATTTTATTAAATATTATTTGACTGTAATGGTCGCTAATGTTAAATTACAGCAATCATCACATGATGATTGTAATTCATAATTCATATAATTATTGCCGGACTTGCTCTGCATGACCCGGCATATATTTTTTTACCGGGGGAAACATGTTAAGCTTAAGGTTTGTAAGCGAGAATTTAGATTTAATAAAAGAGAAATTAAAATTACGGAAGACTGATGCCAACCTTGATGATTTTGCAAAACACGTTAAGGAGAGGAGCGACCTCTTGCGTGAGTCAGAAAGCCTGAAGTATAAAAAAAATCAGGTATCGAAGGAGATAGGTCAGCTACCTCCTTCAGAGAGGGGGAAAAGCCCTCAGATTCAGGAAATGAAAGCTGTAGCGACGCAGATAAAAGAGCTGGACGCGTCGTTGGCAGAGGTTGACGCTAAGATAGAAAATGTATTGATTATACTACCGAACATACCTGACGCGTCCGTCCCTCCAGGAGGCGGAGAGGAGGACAACCCTACTGTTCGCCTTTGGGGCGAAAAGCCGGAATTTGACTTCACACCAAAGCAACACTTTGATCTCGGGGAGGAGCTTGGTATCCTTGACTTTGAGCGGGGCGCCAAGATCACAGGTGCGCGTTTTACGCTATATAAGGGGTTTGGCGCAAGGCTAGAACGTGCGCTGATTAACTTTATGCTCGACACCCACACGACCGAGCATGGTTACACCGAGGTGCTACCACCGTTTATCGTGAATGAGGCGTCCATGACCGGTACAGGTCAACTCCCGAAGTTCAAAGATGACCTCTACCAGCTTGAAGGGCTGGATTATTACCTGATACCTACGGCTGAGGTTCCAGTGACAAATATCTACGCGAATGAGATACTGGCGGAGGAGGATTTGCCTCAATGTTTTGTAGCTTATACCCCCTGTTTTCGGAAGGAGGCCGGCTCTTATGGTAAGGACGTGCGCGGTTTGATTCGCCAGCACCAGTTTAATAAGGTGGAACTGGTGAAGTTCAGCAAACCTGAAGATTCTTTTGATGAATTAGAAAAACTTCTGCAAAACGCTGAAGTCATACTGCAAAAATTGGGAATACACTATAGGGTTGTGGCGCTATGCACAGCGGACTTAGGATTTTCCGCCGCGAAGACATACGATATTGAAGTGTGGCTTCCCGGACAAAACGCATACCGCGAAATTTCTTCATGTAGCAACTTTACCGACTTCCAGGCGCGTCGGGCGAACATTCGATACAAAGGTAAGAGTGACAAAAAAACGACACTTGTACACACACTAAATGGGTCTGGTCTTGCAGCGGGCAGAACGCTTGTCGCGATTCTTGAGAATTATCAGCAGGTTGACGGGAGTATAAAAATTCCTGAGGTCTTAAAAAAATATATGGGCGGTCTGGAAAAAATTTCTAAATAATTTTGTTGACATCTTGGATTAAAATCATTATATTGCTTGTCTTGGAGGGATGGCCGAGTGGCTTAAGGCGGCGGTCTTGAAAACCGTTGAGTGAAAGCTCCGTGGGTTCAAATCCTACTCCCTCCGCCATTTTTTTAAGATACACCAAAGTTGTCAGAGTCATATCCTTAAAATGGCTCTTGTTTGATTTTACGGAGAGATGGCCGAGCTGGCTGAAGGCGCTCGCCTGCTAAGCGAGTGTACGGTTTAAAGCTGTACCGAGGGTTCGAATCCCTCTCTCTCCGCCACTAAATGTAACATACCCTCGTAGGAGCTTCTTCATGAAAAAAATAATACTGATTGTTACAATTCTCTCTATTTCTATTCTTTTTGGGTGTGACAAAAATAAAAATGACAATTCGTCGCAGCAAAAACCGACTATGGCACCATCAGGAACTCCAAGTGGTGGTTTTATGATGGACGCAGCTCCAGTGGCGCTATCTGGCAAGAAGCCCAAAGTACCTAACGAAGTTATTATTCCTGAAGATATTATTAAGCAGTGGAAGTCTGTCACACTGGAAATAATTGACAAGGCTACAGAAAAAAAGGAACTGCTTGAGGTAAATATCGGCGAAAAAACTGCAATAAAGGGTACATCTCTCGTGGTCAAGGTAACACACTTCATCCCTAATTTTACTATGGGTAAAGGTGTGATTACATCGCTTAATGAAAATATTGACAATCCCGCGGCTTTTGTTGAAATAAGCGAGTCAGGAAAAAATATATGGAAAGGGTCGCTGTTTTCTGACTTCCCTACCACTCATGCGTTTCAGCATAATAAGTACGCCATTATATTAAAGAATTTCACACCTGTCGCTGGTGTAACGCCAGTTAGGACTAGCGCGGAGGATGGTAGCGATAAGGTTGATGAAAAGAAGTAGTTGAAAAAACCTAATTATGTTATATAATTATATTCTAGGTAGAAGTTGATATTGGGGTTTTAGACACTTATCCGGAGGGATCGTTGACGCAACAAGTTGATGAGCGCAGGAAGTCTCAAAGCAAATCTACCGATATTTGCTGTTGGGCAGTGTCGTTGGACTTATTTTATACCGGTCAGGTCAATAATTTAAGCAACCATGGTCTTTTCATAAACACTACTAAAAACGTTCCTATCAATTCAGTTGTTACTATAGAGTTCCTACCGCCTAATGCCGATAAAGTAATTTGCGTGAAATCAAAAGTGATTTGGAACCGTAAGGACAGTACCGGAAAAAACATTGGTATCGGTGTAGAGTTTTTCGATCTGACAGATAAAGACAAAGAAGTTATATCATTCTATCTTGCTATTATAAAAAAGAAAGGTGATAATAGAAAATAGTCTGATCAGTAGCCTGCCTAATTTCTAAGAACAATTAAACTCTAAATATGAAATAATAAATGATGTGTGTTACTCAGAAGAAAATTTATGCTCCAGGTGTCGCGTCTTTATATCGTTTTTTTAGCTCATCTAATGTTGCTTTCCCAGTATGGCTGTAAACGATAACGCCGTCCTTATCGATCATAAAGACTGTAGGCGTGCCCAGCACTCCGTAAATATTTGAGGCTATAAAATCGTTGACGTTTTCGTCAAAAACGTCCATAAGGAATGTAAAGTTATATTCATGCCTTTTCTTGAAAGGGCGTATCATCCTTCTTCTTTTATCCCCATCAACTGAAACAGCGACAATGATAAGATCATCTTTACTGATTCCGTCAGCAAATTCTTTTATCACAGGCATTTCTTCCTGACATGGCTGACAGAAGACAGACCAGAAGAGCAGAAAAACTACTTTTCCTTTTGTTATTTCACTGAATTTAACCTCATCACCCGCAAGGTTTTCAGCGGTAAAATCAAGGGCTTTTTGCCCAGGCTCCAGCATCTTTAGTGTGCCGGTACCGCCGGGAAGTGAGGTATAACCGACATCAGCGGCAAAAGCAGATACTGAGAACGCTATAAAAAAAACAATTACGCAAGTTGCCCTTAAAAAAAAAATCGTACTACTAAACCGCATGAAGATACTCCTTTAAGCCAAACGAATTAATCTATTTGGATAACTTTCTTAACACCTTTTTCATCAGCTTTTCGTCACCTCTTTTGTAGCCCTCATGACGGAACCTTATCTTACCCTTTTTGTCGATTATTATGGTTGTCGGTAGGATTGAAACACCATAACTTTGATATATTTCTCTTGTTCTATCCATTATGGTTGGATAATTGATCGGTTTCGCTTTTAGGAATTTCTTTACACGTTTACTGCTGGAGTCCATATTAATTCCTAAGAAGATGACATCTTTGCCCTCAAATTTGAGTGCCAGTGGATTGAACGCGCTGTATATCTCCTGAATACATGAGACACAAAATATAGACCAGAAATCGAGAAGAACTACTTTTTTACCTTTTAGGTCTTTGTAGTAGTCATACTCCTGCCCGGTCAATAGGTCTACCCCCTTGAAATTCGGAGCCATATCGCCTTTTTTCTGGGCGAATGCGTTAGTGGAAATTGTTAAAACGATTAGAATTATTATTACTTTTAAATAAAAAGAAGCCTTAGTCAATGAGTGCCCCCCTGAGATTATTTTCAACTATTTTATATATTTAATAGATCTATTTGTCAATAAAAAAATGTTTGCTACCACACTGATCGTTATCAGAGTTCACTCAAAAATGATTTTAGTTTACCAAAATAAATGTTCAAGAAGCTGTTTCTTGAGAGAAATGAAATAGCCGGAGCTGTTCTTAGCCCGATATTATTCATCTCATCAATTATTTTTTGATTGCTTCTATCTAGCTTCAATCCCATTTTTAAAGTCTGAATCGCTTTATTACGTATCTTCATTTTTTTGTATACGCAACCTAGGTTGTAAAAAAAATCAGGGTTCATCGAATCTACCTTTATTGCTCTGCTACACAACTCAAGACCAACTTGGGGGTTCCCCTCGTTGTATGCTATGCTAAGCCCATAATAAGAAAGGTGCTTTGGTGATGTTGGATCAGAATCGTACGCGACCCTGAAACAACTCTCAGCACTGTTATAATCAAGCGAGTTAAGAAACTTAAGCCCCTCCTTAAACACCTGTTCCGTACTTTTATGTTCTGGTTTCATCTCCTTCATTCTTTAAATTATACAACAAATAACTGAGTTGTCAATTGTAATAATTTAATACATGGGACTACCCTATGTATTAGCAGGAAATCACAATTAGCGGTATTGCGCGTTAAGTCGTAAAAAAATCAGCTGGTCATATTTTTTATTTGCATTTTTATTTTTTTAAGATAGAATTAGAAGAATTAGTTTAAATAAAATTTAATTATTTCAGGAGCCCTAATGAGTGAGTATTCACATACAATACTGGTAGTTGACGATGAGGAGATGATACGAAACTCATTTGAAGACCTTTTCGCGAAAAGAGGGTATAAAGTCTTAAAAGCAGCCGACGGACTCGATGGTCTTGAAATGATCAACAATAACATCATAGATCTCGCGATAGTAGACGTAAAAATGCCAAGGATGGATGGTATCACTCTTCTATCAAAAATCAACGGAAATTTTCCTGACTTACCGGTTATTATTATGACCGGTTACGGTTCTGAGGATATTGTTGTTGACGCACTTAGAAATGGAGCCTCGAATTACCTCAAAAAACCCTTTAACCTTTTTCGTATAATCGAGACAATCGAGAAAGTGCTTTTTTATAAGGTAACAAAGGATAGGCTTAGAAAACGCGATCTCCTTATCAAAAAAACATTGCAAAACCTTGATAACCTTAAGCTGACATTTCCTATCGAAATCGAATCAATTGAAGGCGGTATTATTTTTCTCAGTGAGTATCTTTTCGCCGCCTCTGATGTCAAAACTAACATAGAAGTCGGTGTGCATGAAGCTTTGTTGAACGCATACTATCATGGGGCATTAAATGTCAAAAAACATTTATCTGCTGACGCGGAAAGCAATTATTACAGAATAGCCACTGAAAGGTTACGCGATATATCTGTATCTGAAAAAAAAATATCATTAGAGGTCATTGCCAGTGATGACAAGTACGTTTTTATAATAACTGACGATGGTAACGGCTTTAACTGGGCTGAAGAATCTCAAAAAGTAGAGGCCGATTTAGAGCAAAAGCCGTTTGGTAGAGGCATTACACTTATTAAAGCATTTTTTGACGATGTAACCTGGAACGAAAAAGGGAATGAAATAACAATGACATTAAAAAAAGAAAATAAATGATTAATTACCTCTAACCCCATGCAAAAAAAACCTTTGCTTTCAAGAAAACAATTCATTTGGATAAGCATTATCGCTATAACCTCTATGCACTACCTTACCCCGACACAGTTACATAAGTTTCATGATGTTTACCAAAGGCTTTACTATATACCAATAATATCAGCAGCTGTATGGTACGGCACAAAGCACAGCATACGAGTCTCAGTAGTAATCTCTATATTGTACTCTTTACACATCATTTTTCAATGGGGTTGGGGGGGGCATGCCGGGCATGGAATGCGCGCCAACAGCGCCGATATAATGTTACCGAAATTTCTCGAGATAGTTATCTTTAATCTTGTCGCGTTGGTAACAGGAGTCATCACCGATAGAGAGAAAAAGATTAAAGATAAATATTTACAAACCGCCGAAAAGTTGAAGGAATCGTACCATAAGCTGAAAGTTCAGACTAAAGAGATGATAGATATAGAGGAACAGTTGCGGCGTGCGGACAGGTTGACGATACTGGGTCAGATTTCAGCCGAGCTCGCGCATGAGATCCGCAACCCACTCGGCTCAATCAAAGGTACTGTCGAGATCATCAAGAGTGATTACTCAAAAGATGATAAAAAGTATGAGTTCATAGAGATAATGGTCAAAGAAACTAACCGGTTAAATGAAGTGTTGGATAATTTCCTACGTTTTTCAAAGGGCAAGGCACAACCAACGTCGTCTGTTAATATAAACAGTTTATTAAACGAAGTGATGAGCTTTTTAAATATAAATATTACAAAAAACAGGGTAACACTAAAAATAGAGCTTAAAGAAAACCTGCCAATGGTCATATTAAATGGTGAGCAGTTAAAGCAGGTGTTCTTCAATATAGTGATAAACGCTATACAGTCGATGCCTGATGGTGGCACTCTCAGTGTAAAAACCGACATGGAATCTGATAAAAACAAGAGTTACCTTACTATAGCTTTTATTGATACCGGGGTCGGCATTAGAGATGAAGACTTAGATAAACTATTTGAGCCATTTCACACATCAAAAGAAGAAGGTACCGGGCTCGGTCTTTCTATCTCCCAGAAGATCATTGAAAAATTTGGTGGTCAAATAACCATCAATAGCGTTCTTGGGAAGGGCTCGACTTTCACAGTAAAATTACCTATAAAGGATGAGGAGATATACAGTAATGAAGAAAATTCTGATAATAGATGATGACGATAGTTTAAGGCGGATAATCGAATATAACCTTACCGAAGAAGGCTTCGAGACTCAGGTTGCCGCGTCTGGAGAAGAGGGTCTCGCGATATTTAACAAATCTCATTTTGACATGGTGATCTCTGACATGAGGATGAAAGAGATCGATGGTATGGAAGTGTTAAAGCAGGTAAAAAAACGTTCACCAGAAACAATCGTTATCATAATCACCGCTTACGCGACAATTGAGAAAGCTGTAATAGCGATGAAATCCGGCTGTTATGACTACCTTATCAAACCATTCAGCCGTGATGAACTCATATTGATTGTAAAAAAAGCCTTTAAGGTCGGTGATCTAGAAGAAGAAAATCGAAAGCTGAAAAAAGAACTCAAAGCACGCTTCAACCGCTCGAATATTATCAGTGTTTCTCAGGAGATGCAAAAAGTATTTGATATTGCCGCCAAGATCGCAGAAAGCAACGCCAGCGTTTTTATTACCGGCGCCTCTGGTACAGGTAAAGAACTGATAGCGAAAGCGATACATTACAACAGCCTTAGGAGCAATAAGCCTTTTGTCGCGGTCAATTGCGCGGCGATACCTGAAAACCTTGTCGAAAGCGAACTGTTCGGTTATGTGAAGGGTGCTTTCAGTGGAGCGAATAGTAGCAAGCCCGGGAAATTTGAGCTTGCTGACGGCGGCACAATATTCCTTGATGAGATATCTCAACTAAAGACTGATATACAGGCGAAATTATTACGTGTTTTACAAGAGCGTGAGTTAGACGTACTCGGTGGCACAAAACCAAAACCGATCGACGTTCGGGTAGTATCAGCAACTAACTCTGATATTGACGCACAACTAAAAAGCGGCGACTTTAGAGAAGACCTGCTCTACCGAATCAATGTCGTCGGTATTAATCTGCCACCATTGAAAAAGAGACGGGAAGATATTCCATATCTTATCAATCACTTTCTCGCAAAACAGGGGAAAACCAATGTCAAGCTCACAAAAGAAGTTCTGAATATTTTTATGGATTACAGCTGGCCAGGGAATGTGCGGGAACTAGAAAATATCACTGAATCGCTCGCGCTGTTATGTGACAATGATACTATTGGGGTCGATATACTACCAGAAAGGTTTAAGAAAGAGGCAGTGACTTTTGGTAAAGTAAAGTTTGAACTAGATGAAAACGGTATAAACCTTGAGGAAGTTGAAAAGGAGTTGATCGCCTTTGCTCTTAACAAGTTCGGCAACAATAAGAGTAAATCAGCAAAATTTCTTGGTATTAGCCGCCCAACTCTACTGTATAGATTAGATAAACACAAAATGAAGTAGAAAACCAGACAGTAGAGTTACTCATCGCCCTTGTCATCTTCTTTTTTGCAAGCCGCCTTCTTTGGCAACGCGCCTTTATGCTCATAGGACTGTAACCGCGAAGCTTCTGTACCACCACATTCAGGGCATTTTATCTCATGAACAGGTTCTGTCAAAAGATGAAACAGCTCGAATGTCTGACCGCATGACTTGCACTTATAAATAAATAGTTCTCCCATATATTCCTCCTTTACGCTTTTACCAGCGATACCAGCCAAAGAGTGTAAGCAACTGTAAGTAGTATCAATATAAGTATAACATCTCTGCTAAAATTAACAAGATTATTTTTAAAAAGTGAAAAAATCAGCGCCAATACAAAGGCAACCCAGAGAACGAAGGAAATCGAAGCTAGCGATGACCAGAAGACCGATGGCTCACCCGTATCACCCAATAGACGCATAAACCGCTCCTTTTCTCCGGTGAAATCACGTTCCGTCCCATCAGGAGATGACGCGACAACCGCACTTGCGCTCAGTTCGGCTATCCGCTCATTACACTGAGCCAAATACGCTTCTCCGGGAGTGTATGTGCTACGCACCGAATAAATCGCGCCACGCAAAATATTGTAAGCATATTTTGCCTTTTTATATTCACCTTTGTTTTCATACTGTTGCGCAATCATCAGTATTTTTTCAGCTGAATCATCAAAATATGATGCCCACGGTAGGTACCAACCGATCGACCTTGAAAAGTGAACAACAGCGTCATCGTATAAACCGAATTTCAATGCTCTATCAGCAATGATGTTCTCGTTTTTTCCGCTCATATAACAATATGATATGACCAATAAGAAAAAAATAAAGCCAATTATGAAAAAATGAAATACTTTACCACTGACGTCAGAAGTTGACATTGATTGACCATTTATGATGATAGCCCCTGCGAAAGGGGCTATCAGTTATTTGAGATGGTATAACACCTAAAAAATAGAGGATTCGTTGTTATTATTGCTCGGGCTTTAACAGAACGAAACCGCCTCCCTCTTCCTCATTTACTTTCTTGTAAAATTCACATCCCATACAGGATAAACGCTTATCAGCAAATGTTCCCTGCTTCTTGCCTCCGCAGAACGTACCCGCGACAGCCCAACATATTCTGCCACCGTTCTTACCGCTATTCAAACCGTTTGATGACGCATCCTCAGCCGCTGGACATACGCCCATATCAGCTACTTTTGCACCACCTGGCTCTCTGCCACACTTCTTTTCATCCCAACAATTTTTTTTACCCATGCTTTCTTCCCCCTCAAAAGTAAAGTTAACGCTTATTCTTAAATAATACCCTAAAAATTACTTTTGTCAAATAAAAGTGTATATGTATCAATTAAAAAGCACAATATAATTCACGCATTATTTGGTGATAAGTCTAACTTGAAGAAATGTTTGTGGAATGATTTTTTACCATTTATACAATACGTAATAACATCAGCTGAGTAAAACAAAAACGAACAGAACAAATATCTCTGTAAGCTCATTGATACAACCAAGGACATCACCGGTAACGCCATTAAAACGTTTGCTGAAAAAATGGGCGCAAAGCATACTGAATACTAACGCCAGGATAAGAAGTAAAAGACCTTGCTCACGCATTATAAGGAATACGATTACTACTGAGACAGTTAGTCCAAAAATTAAGATAGAGCTGGTCATGTGTCTGATAAACCCCGCGCCCTTCCCTTTCTCTCTAGGATAATCATAAATATACGCCGGTACCAATATACACATCCTGCTGATCGCCGGAAACAATAATATAACATTGAACCTGTCACCTGCCTCTATACCGGCGAGCAGAGCTACCTTAAGCAAAAGCGTAAACACGATCGACACAACACCGAAAGCGCCGACCGTACTTTGCCTCATTATCTCTAGTTTTTTCTCCAGGCTCTTCATAGAAAACGCACCATCAAAGGTATCGCTCAGACCATCGAGGTGAAGCCCACCAGTAATAACGGTCAGAAACAAAACGCAGACAGTACTGCTCACCAGAGGGGTGAATTTTTTGAGCAGAACATAATCTACGCCCGCCGCCAGCCCGCCTATAAGCAGACCAACAAGAAAAAAATACCGCCCCCACCCGGCAACATCCTTGTCGTCAAAGATTTTACCGTTATCAAAGCGGATGACCGTCAAAAAACTTAAAGCATGAAAAAAAACCATATTATTACCCTACCTAAACCTAGACCTTAGTTGTTAACTCATCACTATCTGAACCTGAAGTAGAGATGCTCGCGCTCTCAAAGGTCGCCATCTCATTTAGTATCTTTGATGATGCTTCAATTATATTGATGCAAAGCGCCGCGCCTGTACCCTCACCCAACCTGAGATCAAGGTCAAGCACCGGGGTAAGCCCCATAAACGCGAGCAGTTTTTGGTGTCCTATCTCCACAGAGTTGTGAGAGGCTACCATATAATCCGCCGCCTTCGGGGATATCAGAAAAGCGATCGCCGCACCGGCTGTAGAGATAAAACCATCTATCACAGCAACAGCATTGTTCGCAGCGCAAGCAAGTATCGCGCCAGCTATACCGGCAAGCTCGAAACCGCCGATCTTCTTGAGAACATCTATACCGTCAGACTTCTCTGGTTTATGCAGGTGGATAACCTTTTCGATTACACCGACCTTTTTCCGTAGCGCGGCGTCATCAAGCCCGGTACCGCGACCGGTAACGTCAGCAACGCTCAATCCGGTTATAACAGATGTCACAGCGCTCGCCGAGGTTGTGTTGCCGATCCCCATCTCACCAAGTCCGATAAGATTATACCCCTGTTTAATAAGGTCAGACGCGACATCATAGCCAGCTCTGATAGCGGAAATCGCCTCCTCTTGAGTCATTGCCTCCTCAAGGAGCATGTTCTTCGTTCCGCGCGCGACCTTCTTTTGGATAAGCTTCGGGTTGGCGTCAAAATCCGCGTCAACACCAATATCAACAACTGTTACATCCGCACCGACATGACGGGCGAGGACGTTTATTCCCGCGCCTTCTGACAGAAAATTGTACACCATCTGCGCTGTCACCTCTTTCGGGAAGAGGCTAACACCCTCAGCGGTGATACCATGATCAGCGGCGAAAACTATCGCGCCCTTCTTCTTCACAACAGCGTTCACATCATTAAACGCGCACGCGATCCGCTTCGCTGTATCCTCAAGCTTACCAAGACTACCGAGCGGTTTGGTCAGGTTGTTCAACTTCGCCTGCACCTCAGTGCGCACTTCTTCATTTACATTTTTTATATTACCTATGATTTCACTAATAAATTCCATATCGTCTCCCTTTGTTCTTTATCTTTTTTATTTAACCCGTCATTAAGTTTTCCGAGTACCTCCACCCCGACATCCCCAAAGGTTTCTATTGGGGCTCAAGACCTCAAACATCTCACAACGTCATCCCCGAGCGTCTACTATTGGATCCATGCTCCAAACATCCTGTTAAACTAAAGCAAAGTTTAGTCATGGGTTTCCGATAGAAGCACTCGGGAATGACGGGGTGGCAAGTCGGGAATGACATTAATTCCATTATTTTATCTTCATTGCTATCCCCGACACCACCATATATACATTAGAACTCGCCGACGCCAGCTTCTGGTTAACACGTCCCTGCAAATCCCTAAATCGCCTCGCGAGAGGATTGTTCGGGACTATCCCAAGCCCCACTTCATTTGTGACAAATATCGCGGTAACATTCTGCTCACCCAGCACTTCTATTATCCTGTCAAACTCATCGTAAATATCACCGTTCTCCATATCACGATACATCATGTTGTTTATTAACAACGTCACACAGTCTATTAATATTACATCGTATTTATACGCAATGGCATCCAGCACATTTTTGACATATTCTGACGCTTCAACTGTATCAAATTCACCTTTCCGCTCATCCTGATGCGCTCTTATCCGCTTGACCATCTCATCGTCAGTAGCGACACCTGTCGCGATAAACGCCCTCTTCCCATCCACCGCGCGCGCCAGTTCGAGAGCGTAAGTGCTTTTCCCTGAGCGAGCGCCACCAGTGACTAAAGTAATCTGACTCATTTAAGCGTCCTCTCTCAGGTGACTCGTATCGTTCAGGAGCGTAAGCGCCTTCTTATCACCAAGAAACTCGATGCGAGATACCGAAACATTATCTACCTTTATCTTCCATACATCGCTCAACCTCATGTTCAAAACGTACATCACCATACAGCGGATAACACCGCCATGAGCGACTATTGCTATGTTTTTACCGCTGTTCTCCGCGATGATTTTTTTTAGCCCGCCTGTCACCCGATCGAAAAACCGCTGTATGGTCTCACCATCAGGAATGTCACTAGACGTGGGGTCGTCGATCCAGCGCCTGTATAGCTCAGGGAATTCCGCCAGTAGCTCATCATGGGTTTTACCCTCAAACTGACCGAGCTGCATCTCCTTAAACTCCTCGACCCTGCTGATATCCGCGTTCTCCCCGAAGATTATCTCAGCGGTGTTATAGGCGCGTCGCAATGAGCTAGCGTAAATAGCGTCCAAAGCGATACCGTCAAAATACGCCCTACCCTTTCGCGCCTGTTGCTCACCGAGCTCAGATAGCTCTACATCAGTCCAGCCAGTGTACAACTTTGAGACATTCGCCATTGACTGCGCGTGCCGCACAAGAAATATCCTGCACTGCCGGTTATCGGTAAATGTTTTTGTATCGTGGCACGTCATATTTACTCCTTTTTTAAGACCTCTGCGCGACCTGTCATTGCGAGGAGTGGAACGACGTGGCAATCTCATAACTCACTGAAATCACTAAGTACGAGATCGCCACGCTCCGCTCGCGATGACGTTTTTCGGGGCTGAGCAAGGTCTTTTTTTAGTAAACGCAAAAAAAAATCCTTACTCCCACGGCAAAATATGCCAGAAGTAAGGATTGCACCCTGTTTACTTGATCCTTGAATATTCCTTGGCTTTTTCCGCGAAAGCAAGGCGTATCATTATATAAGTATGGCAGGTCTTCTGACTCATGGTTACCCTACTCGCTTAGCCTTCCCCGGTTCTTAAACCGAGTGGCGAACTTCAAGCTTTCGTACCCAATTACAGCGGCGGGACCGTGAAGGACTCGCACCTTCTTCCCTATTAGCGCTAATACGCACCCATACGTTACGGCGAAATTACAGTAATCAGCTCCTGATGTCAAGTTTTTTTCATGCTTATCCCCTCTTTCCCCGATGATAATCTAGCGTTACAATACAACTTGGTATAAAATTTGACAAGTATCATTTCACACTAAAGACGCCTGCCCTACAATTTTATTGCAGTCCGAATATTGAATTGCAACACAGTCAGTAGGGATAAACTTGAGGGCGAGTCACCGGTCAGGGTTAGACAATTTATATCGCGCGAACAGTTTATCCGCGAAGATATATTGCTGATACAGTAACAATTTATAGCGTGTATTCATTCTCGCCCTACCCTCTGCGGTTACGCTAATTCCAAAAAAACTCAATTTTATCATTGACAACGGTTTGATTATCCTGTAAATTAGGTGGATAATAAAACGCCATTTTATTATTTCATGCGGAAATTAATAGTTTTAATCAACATTTTAATAGTAATTTTAATATGTTTTATGTTTTTCTATTTTTTAAAAACATCAAGCAGAAGCGGTACTGTAATCTAATAATAACAAATTCACAATCGCCTTCATTAGAAGGTGGTATGAATAAAGGCGTAAGCCTAAACTATATTTAAAAGATTTTAAGGGGTAAGATATTTAGATGGCTATAATTATCGATGGTAAAAAGACATCCGCGGCAATCAGAGAAGAGATGAAAACAGAAGTAGCGCAGATGATTGAGCAGGGGCTACCGCAGCCAGGCCTCGCGGTTGTAATAATAGGGGCGGACCCAGCGTCTCAAGTGTATGTGCGTAACAAAGTGCGTGCGTGCGAAAATGTCGGGCTCTATTCAGAAAAGTACGAGCTACCGGCTACAGTCACTGAGGCAGAACTACTTCAGTTGATAGATAACCTTAACAAAAGTGACAAGATACACGGTATACTTGTGCAGTTACCTATCCCTAAACATATAAATGAGTCAGCGATACTTAACGCTATCCTGCCAGAAAAGGATGTTGACGGCTTCCACCCGATCAACGTCGGCAAACTCATGATCGGTGAGGGAACACTTCTGCCATGCACACCACACGGTTGTATGGTATTCCTTGAGCGTTACGGCATTGACCTGACAGGCAAACGAGCGGTAGTTGTCGGTCGTAGTAACATAGTCGGCAAACCAATAGCTATGATGCTCCTTCAGAAGCACGCGACAGTGACTATCTGCCACTCAAGAACTAAAGACCTCGCGGGTGAGATCAAGAGAGCAGACGTAGTAGTCGCGGCTGTCGGACGCCCCGAGATGATAACAGGCGATATGCTCAAGCCG
>JAJRXV010000115.1 GCA_024276115.1 Deltaproteobacteria bacterium | reverse complement strand
GTGAAGGGAAAACAGTCGTGGCGGTGTGTCAAAAAACGAGATTTTAACATTCGAAGGCGATAAATCGGAGCTACTTTTGCGAAGATGACGTGATTTTGCACGAGAAAAATCACAAGCCGCCAAAAAAAACGGGGCAAAACCTCAACGAACCGGTACGGATAATCCAATGTCTATTTTTGGGAAGTGAGTGCCTTCTTGACTTTGTCTGATTTTACTGCTATTTTCATCGGTATGACAGCTAATAAAAGAGAACTGCGCTTAGACGACACCATCGCCGCGCTATCAACTCCGCTCGGAGAGGGTGGTATTTCAATAATCCGTATAAGTGGCGTTAACGCGTTGGATGTAGCGAAACGCCTATTCTACCGCGGGAGCGTCAAGTCGCTCAAAAAAATCCGCACGCTCGCGTCACATCGCGTGTATTACGGGCATATAGTCGCCCCGGAGAGTGACGCGGTGATCGATGAGGTTCTGACTGTTTACATGAAAGCTCCGAGGAGCTACACTGCTGAGGATGTCGTCGAAATAAGCTGCCACGGCGGTATGCTCTCGTCGCGGCGGATACTCGACGCGGCGCTAAGCTCTGGCGCGAGGCTCGCCGCGCCCGGGGAGTTCACAAAGCGCGCGTTTCTGAATGGTCGCATAGACCTGACGCAGGCTGAGTCGGTTATCGATATTATTCGCGCGCAGACAGACCGCTCCATGGACTTTGCGTCCCATCAGTTGAGCGGTGATTTGTCTAACGAAATCAGCAACATCAAGAACATTCTGAAGACTATGCTTGCATATTTTCAGGCGTCTATAGATTTCCCGGAGGATGATACGGATATAAAGTACGACGATTACATACCGGTCATAGAAAAGGTGAAAAGCAAAGTCGCGGATTATCTCGCGACGTACGATGAGGGGCGGATATTCCGCGCTGGTCTCTCGACCGCGATCGTCGGTAAGCCGAACGTCGGTAAGTCGAGCCTCCTGAACGTGCTACTGAAGGAGGAGCGCGCGATCGTCACAGATATACCGGGTACCACGCGCGACACTATAGAGGAGGTGGTGAACATCAAGGGCATTCCGCTCAGACTGATCGACACTGCCGGTATCAGAAATTCTGAGTGCGTGATCGAGTCCGCCGGTATAAAACTCTCACGCGATAAGATCAAGCAGGCTGATTTTGTGCTGTTTGTTCTGGACGCGTCAGCACCGCCGGATGACAACGACCTCGAAATATTCAAGCTCACCAAACGGAAAAAAAAGCTGATAGTCGCCAACAAAAGTGACCTCGTCAAGGACCACGCCGCTACTGACGCTTTACTGAAAAGTCACTTCGGCAGCACTAATATCGTGCGGATATCCGCGAAGAAGAACGAAAATGTAGAGCAGCTTCGCAACATGATATTCGAGACCGTGATCGAAAAGAAGGTCGAACAGGAGAAGGAACGGTTCCTCATAAACTCCCGCCACCGTGACATCCTCACGCGCACGCTCGCGTATGTCGAGCAGATCGACGAGGGGCTGACCGGCAGGATTTTCCCCGAGCTGATATGCGTACCGATCACCGATGCGCTCGCGGCACTCGGTGAGGTGCTCGGTGAGACGACCTCTGATGATATATTGCACCAGATATTCAGCGAGTTTTGTATCGGGAAGTAGTCGGGTAGGTTAGGCAGAAGAACAAAATGTAACGATTGATGATGCTTTTAAAATTCATCTTTAAATTCATCTTTCTCTTGACTTTAAAATGATGTTTAACTTTTTTTTGGTATAAAGGCTATACCGATATCTTGATATCTCGATATCTACTCATAACTTATTGGAGGGGAAATGAAATATATAGTATTATTAGGTGACGGCATGGGTGATTACGCGATCGAGGAGCTGAACGGTAAGACTCCACTTGAGGCGGCCGCCACCCCTAATATGGATCTGCTGGCGTCAAAAGGGGAGATCGGTGTTGCCGCGACTATCCCGGATGGCTACCCGAAAGGGAGTGATGTAGCCAACATGTCGATCTTCGGCTATGCGCCGCAGGAGTATTACACCGGTCGCTCACCGATGGAAGCGGCAAGCTTGAACATAAGCCTCGCACCTGATGAGGTGTCGTTTCGGTGTAACTTCGTCAACCTCGCCGAGAAGGATGGTAAGACGATAATGGGTGATTTTAGCGCCGGGCATATAACTACCGCCGAGGCGGCTGAACTCATAAAAGCCCTGAACGACGGTCTGTCTAGCGACAAAATAAAATTCCACACCGGTGTAAGCTATCGGCATATATTGGTGCAAAAGGGCGGCAAGTCCGGGCTTGGACTCACACCACCACATGACATAAGTGACAGGGAAATTGAGTCGCACCTGCCGGACAAAGAGAGCGCGGGTGATGTGCTAGAGCTTATGCAACGCTCTGTGGCGTTGCTCAAAGACCACCCGGTGAACCAAAAGCGTGTCGCCGCGGGGAAGGCGCCGGCGAACTCGATATGGCTATGGGGTGAGGGGCACGCTCCGGCGTTCCCGACATATCAGGAGAAGTACAACCTCACCGGATCGGTGATATCGGCGGTCGATCTGCTGAAAGGGATCGGGATTTACGCGGGGCTGACACCGATCGATGTACCGGGCGCGACAGGTTATGTCGATACCGATTATGACGCGAAGGCGAAGTACGCGCTCGCTGCGCTCGAGGAGAAGGATTTTGTATATGTGCATGTTGAGGCACCCGATGAGGCGTCGCACGAGGGGCGGCTCGACCTTAAGCTCAAAGCTATAGAGGATTTTGACGCGAAGGTGGTCAAGGCGGTTTTTGAGGGGATGAAGAAATTCCCAGAGTACAAAATATTACTGCTCTGCGACCATTATACACCGGTTGCGCTGAAAACTCACACAGATGACCCTGTACCGTTTATTATTTATGACTCACGGACAGAACGGAGCAATGACCGTGTTTTCACTGAAAAAACGGCGCAAAATGGCGAGCTGCGTTTTGAGGCGGCGGCGCATTTGATGGACTATATGGTTTTTGATAAGAAGGAATAAAGGAAGGTAGGTGCTGTTAGGCGACAGCCGTAACGCAACAAAAATATTAAAAGGAAAAGGAAGGATTAAGAATAATTCATAATTTAAAATTCTTAATTTTTAATTCTTAACATGAATATACTTGCGATAGATACATCAACGATGGCGCTTTCATGCGCTATCACCTCAAACGATAAGGTAGTCGCCGAGTTCTCACTCTTCAGTGGGATGACCCACAGCGAACGGCTTATGCCGCTTGTCGATTCACTACTCGATTCCGCCGGGATGGAGGTCTCTGATATAGACATCTACGCCGCCACTATCGGTCCGGGATCGTTCACCGGTCTAAGGATCGGGATCAGCACGGTGAAGGGGCTGGCGTTCGCAAGCGGTAAGCTCGTCGCGCCGGTCTCATCGCTCGACGCGCTATGCGAAAACATATCAGCGTCACGTTATGATATCTGCCCGATAATCGACGCTCGGAAGGGGGAGGTTTTCGGCGCACTCTACAAAAAAGAGAAAGATGGCGCGATAACCTCGAAGTCAGAGGAGTTCAACCTGACGCCGGAAGAGTTGATAAAGCGCACAAAAAAGAAAACGCTCTTCCTCGGTGATGGCGCGACGCTGTATAAGGATATGTTGTCAGACGCGCTGAAAGAAAACGCGGTCTTTGTCACCAATGAGCTGAACTTCATCAGAGGCGTCAACGTCGCACGGCTCGCGGCGGCGAAGATAAAAGCGGATGAAACGGTAAAGCCTGAAACGCTCGTACCGGTGTATGTTCGGAAATCAGACGCGGAGCTAAATAGTTAGTGGTCACCGAGGTTCCTGCTGAGGGGCATGTAAAGTATGAATAGTTTCCCTTCTCCCTACAGTTTATATATAATGACCTTCGGTTGGTGCGGACCTAACACACGCGGGTAGCCCTCGAACGTTTTCATGCGGGTCGTGTCACTCTTCAGGCTCTCGTAGAAGTTGTAATACGCGGGGAATTCTTTTTTTTGCCGCTCTTTGTAAAACTCATCGTACATGAAACTGCTGATAATCACATACTTAAACCCCTTGTTTCGGAAATAGTTGAGGTCATGGTTGAGTAGCTCGTGCCTCTGCATATACTCATAGTTTCCCTTCGTCCTCTCAGCCGAGGTGTACACCGGGGAAGAGATAATGACATAATCATAGGTTTTCTTGCTCTCTACCGTTTCGATCTGTAGCTTGTAATAATCCTGCTTCATCAGCCCTCTCTCCTTCGCCCGCTCATATTTTTGGGTCAGGTTTTTGAGGGTATCATCGAGGAGTGGTCCAGAAGGGTCGAGCAGTATCTTCGTACCTTGAGGTATGTTGCTCTCCACCCACTCTTTCGCAAGTGTCCGCGAGTCGGTCTCTACCAATGCTTTGTTGAAGTAGATCGACCGGACGTACATAGGGTATGTCGCCGCGACAATAAATATCGCCATGAGCGCGCCCTTTTTAAGCTCACTTAATTTGATACTGTCGTATATACGCACGATTAACCGCGCCGCGAAGAGATAGAAGATTGGAATAACGCATATCATGTAGCGGGTGGATACAATCTTTGAGCGCGCGAACGCATAGGAGTAAATCAACACAAATATAAAGAGAATAATATCGAAGTTATTTCGTTTCTTGATGTTTTTTATGGCGTAATAAATGAACGATATGAATGAAAATCCCCCAAGGGCGTACTGCCCAAGCGATAGATTAAGCACCCCGAGGAAATTACCCAGACTAGCGACCCTGTGTATAGATCGCTTATCACTGTATCCCAAGCCGAGCGTCTCCTTGAAATGCTTGAAAAATGTTTTGTAATCGAGAATAACATACGGATTAAATATAAAGAAGGCAACTGTAAACCCAAGCAAAATATATAGTAAGCGCTTATTGAAGATCAGCTCCTTGAGCCTTAACTCAGAATTCGCCATGTAATACGCCGCTATCGCGCTGAAGAGAACCGCGCCGCCGGGGTATTTTGTGCCCGCCGCCAGCCCGGCGAAAACACCGGCGAAGATATAGCTCTTACTGTTAGGTTTGTGCAGAATGCCATAAGAGAAGTAAAACGACAGCAGAATAAACATTGTCATCGGTACGTCAGTAGCTACATAATGAGCATTTGTTATGTTGGTGTAGTTTATCGCGACAAGGAACATAGCTATGATGGCTACTTTAAAATCGGACGTTTTTCTACCTAGACAATACGTTAAGTATACGATGTATGTAGCTGATAATACAGATACCATACGCCCTATGAGATAAAAGTTTGTAGGATCTGTGATAAAGTGCCGCGCGAACTGCGCTACCGATTCAAAGGCGCCAAAAACATAACCGAACACAAAATATATACCGTATAAAATAAATAGCGAATAAGTGAGAAGCGACGGTTTAAGGAAATAATGCGGATTCAGATCCCCAGAGCCAAAACGCACCGCGCCATTCACCCGAGTCGCCTCGTCAGGGTGGTAGAGGTAAGGCAGTCCAAAATCAACACCCATCACCCGCATCACGAAGGCAAAAACAATAATTGCCAACACTGCTAGGCGTATTTTTTTTTTCGTTTCATTTTCTAACATTTACATTATCTCTTTGATTGTATCTCTCTTTAGGTGGAGGCTCACGATCCCAATTCCTCCCATGATAGTATACATGATTATTTGAATGATGTGAAAACCAACACCAACCATCACAGCGGTCTCCTTATCAACGCCCAAAACGTAAAGCCCCAGCACCCAGCCCGCCTCGATCGTACCAAACCCGGCTACCCCTTGTATCGGTAGTACTGTAGCGATCATAACAACCGTACCGGCGATTATCGTCTCAAAGATGTTGAGCTCTAGTCCAAAAACATAGGCGCTCAACATCAGGAAAGTGTATTTTAAGAGATACAAAAGTACGCTCATCACTGCTACTTTGTTGAAGATCAGACCGCTTTTTACCTCTTTTAAAACAGTTGATATCTTATAACTCCACTTACTTAAAAGACCATTCGTCATATTATTTTTTTTAAAATATTCACTCATCATCCCGATAAAATCACGCTTGAAGATCAAGTACGCCAATGCGAAAATAAGCAAAAAAGCAGAAAATATATATAGCATCAGGTACGTTGAATTCTCTAGAGTTTTGTTAAGAACACTCTTGTATACGATCCCGGAGACGAGAAACCAGAAAAATATTGATAAAGCATCAAATATCCTCGCGTAAAGCAGGATCGATGAACTCTTGATAACCGGTACTGAGAACAGTTTTTTCAGCAGAATCACGAAACTCGCCTCACCAGTGCGGAACGGCAGAAGGTTGTTAAGCATGTTGTGGACAGCTGAAGCGTAGAAGATGTTGCCAAGCGATACTTTAGCGTTCAGCATTACCCTCCAGCGGAGCGCAATGAGCAGGTGCATTAGAAAGTAGCTCACCAACACTGCCGGTACGCCAGAGAGGTTGACTATCCTTAGTTCAGCAAAAGTCTTTTTTACGTCTATATTAATGAATGTGACATATAAGAGAATCGCGGACACAAGAACTGATATCACGATTTTAGAATATTTTTTCAATACTTCGCGCCACCTGTTAACCCGTTGTCTTAGCTGTATATCTTATCAACATAGTAAGGCTGTTTTTTGCCGGAATCATACAGACTTTTGACAATTATCTCACCGAGTAAACCCATTGTGAATAGCTGGATACCAGAAACCATGAGGAATACTGACATTATGAAAAGCGGCGCCCGGTATTCCATCAGTCCGTAGCCCGTGCCGTAAGCGTACTTCAAAAAAGTGAGGTAACTGAAAACTCCACCACCGGCGAGTAGCATCAATATCCCTACAAGTCCGAATACTTGGAGCGGTTTACTCATGTAACTCAAGAGGAATTTTATCCTGATAAGATCGAAAAAAACAGTGAAAGTTCGGAAGATACCGTAGTTCGATTTTCCGTGCTTACGCATGATGTTCTTGATC
This sequence comes from Deltaproteobacteria bacterium, assembly GCA_024276115.1. Classification (GTDB taxonomy): domain Bacteria; phylum Desulfobacterota; class JAJRXV01; order JAJRXV01; family JAJRXV01; genus JAJRXV01. The sequence continues at coordinate 5,991 of JAJRXV010000115.1, read as the reverse complement.
GGTACCTCGGTGATAGTCGCCCCAACCTCTGACGCCAGCGCGGGTATAAAGCGGTGGAACTGCCCATACAGACGGATGCTCTGAATCACGTCTCGCCGATACGCTTTCAGCGTCGTGCCAAAATCGTGGATATCGACCTTGGTGAGTTTCGCCATCATGTAGTTCGCGATTTTAGACGGGATTTTTCGCAGGATGAGGTTGTCGACGCGATCCTTGCGCCACCCCGAAACGATGTCGTACCCCTCGTCCATCTTCTTGAGTAACTTTTTGATATCGCTAGGGTCATGTTGAAGATCGCCGTCCATCGATACGATCACCTCACCGATACTGTGATCGAAACCGGCGGCAAGCGCGGATGTCTGCCCAAAATTCCCCCGAAGCTTAACGATTTTTATCCTCTTGTCGTCCTTCTGCAGTTCTAGTAGAAGTTTCAGGGTCTTGTCTATGCTACCGTCATCTATGAAAACAATCTCATAACTCTTCTTAAGCGGGTCAAGGTGCTTTAAAAGCTTTGCGTAAAGCTTCTTGACACTCTTCTCCTCATTATACATCGGTATCACAACAGACAAGTATATATCGTTTTTCTTCGCCATCTCACCCCTCTTTTTATCACATAAATAGCACAACACGCCTGATAATGCAACCTCTCTTTTTTTTGGAGATTCGGGCGACCACACGCCCCTACGTGGTTAATATAATCACACCGAGGGAATCGAGGAGATCGACCACCTGACAGAGCGGTAAACCGACAACATTGGTGTAGGAGCCATCTATTGACTCGACCATGAACGCTCCTATCCCCTGCACGGCGTAACTACCCGCCTTATCATACGGTTCATCGGTGTTGAGGTAAAATTCGACCTCGGCGGCGGAGAGTGCTTTGATCTTCACACGCGAGACAACAAAATCAGTGACGCGCTTATCCGCACAGTTGTTCATCAGGCAGTAGCCGGTGTAGACCTCATGCGTGCGAGCACTGAGAGTGTTCAGCATACGTCGCGCGTCCTCTTTGTCATCGGGCTTACCGAGGATGTTGCCGTCGAGAACGACAACCGTGTCCGCCGCGAGTACCCACGCGTTAGGATTAGCCCGCGCGACTTCAGCAGATTTCTTCTCTGAAAGTCTGGTCACGTGTTCCGCCGGGGTCTCACCATCTGCGTACTCCTCATCTACATGCGCCGGGATGACGCTGAACTTGAGTCCCATCTGCCCCAACAGCTCTACACGACGCGGTGAGGCTGACGCGAGTATGAATTTTGCATCAGAATCTCTCACTACTTCTCCCCCATACATTTGATGAAGTACGCCACCGACCTGTCTTGTGTCTTTTCAGCGTCAGGCGGAAAGAAGCAGCCCGGCAACTCGCCTCTACTCTTACGGTGCGCGACGCACTTGCAACAGTTGCCTCTCCGCTCACATGATTTGTTGCTACATCCGCACTTGTCCGGGGTAGCTTCATTAGTACATTCCATTACTTAAAACCTCTCTATTTGATTATTTTATCGTCAGGTTGTGAAATTATTACACTTTTCTGACAGCTCATGCTTAATTATTGTGCATTGAAATCATAACGCATTGATAATAATTGATATTTCCATATGCACATTTATTAGGCAAAGCGATGTTTATGCGTAATCCATGCTAAATAGTTGCATCCTTCCACACATAATTTCACAGGTTTTCCACAGTTCCTGTGAATTACTTCGCATAGTTTTAAGCATACGCTTTTCACTTGCCGAAGAATGAAACGCGGACGAATGATCAGAGACCATTGCGGTAAAAAAACATCCCCTTTATCATTAAAAAAAATTAAACGACAGTAACGGGTAAGTGAACTTCATAAGAGTACCAGTCCAAAAAGTCAAAGTAAACCACGATATCCCAAACAACCATCGGTTCTTTTTTTGTGAGTTTTTTCTGTGTCAACAAAGCGTTATCAGGGACTTTTAATGTTACATCATGAGACTGCGCAGTCCCATCCGGGGTAAGTTTTTCACTCAAAACGATCACCTCTTTATATGGGCGGTCTATTTTTACCGACGCGACTTCTGCAATAGTCCTGAAAGTCTCCTTAACACATGCAAACTCCAACTTACACTCGTTCAGCGGTTTCTTTTTTAATGTATAACTTAGCGATACTGTTATTTCTTCTCCCGGGGAGCAGGTTTTCCTGTCAGTGGTGCATTTTAATCCCCCCAAACACTTTCTTAACACACTGTTTCTGTGGAAAGCGATCCCAAAGATCAAAGCCGTCAACAAAAATGTCGCGGCTGTACCAAGCATAACAGCTAAAAGCGCCATGTGGTAAATATTAAAGTATTCTGGTACTGTAAATATTGTAACCGCGGTATCTATCGTCCCCACAGCCGCGGTCAACCCAAAGAAAAGCGACAACAACGCCAAAAATCGCATACGTATCCTTAGCACCTGCTCTTTTGTCGTAGCGATCTTTATCACTTCATCAATAAATCTCGAGATAAAAATATTGTCACTCTTATCCATTTACATGCTCTCCTAGTAAAATTTTTCTGGCATCACCAACAGTAAAGAGCGACCCGGTAACGAAAATCAACGAGCCATCATCACATATTTCCTTCGCGTATTCCAGCGCGTCACCAACAACCGGTCTCTGCACCAAAACGCTACTCTCATCAAAAAGCTCCGCCAGTTTATGCGTCTTCGCGGCACGATCTATTTCAGGCTCAGTCAATATGACCGTGTGAGAAATACGCCCGATACTTTTCGCGATGTTTTCCATATCTTTATCGCTCATAACACCTATAACACTTATGATCTTTTTTTCGGGGAAGTTCTTCTGTAACGTATCCACAGCGCACTTGATCGACTGTTTATTATGCGCGCCGTCAAGGATTATCAGCGGTGACTTTGAGAAAAGCTCGAACCTGCCCGCCCAATTAACATTTGCCAATCCTTCGCGGATAGAGTTTTCCTCCACCACGATCTTCTCACTGCTAAGCAGTTCGACAACTGCCAGGGCAACAGAGAGATTTCTGTACTGGTGCTCCCCTAGCAGGTTCTTGGTAAGTCCTTTATAGTCAGCATTTATACTGGCATAATCAAAGCGTTCTTCACCAGTGATAGAAAACGAAAAATCCACCCCCAGCTCATACAGCTTAGCGTCTCTCCCCCGGGATATATTATGAATAACTTGCTTAGCGCTCTCATCTCTGACACCTGAGACCAGAGGAACAGTGGGCTTGATTATCCCGGCCTTCTCAGTGGCGATCTCGCCTATCGTCTCACCAAGATATTGTTGGTGATCCACCGAAATGCTAGTGATAACGCTTACCATTGGTGTCACAACGTTCGTGGCGTCTAGGCGACCACCGAGCCCGACTTCAATCAGGGCAATATCGACTTTTTCGAGCATAAAATGATACAGCGCGATAGCGGTGGTGTACTCAAAGAAAGTTATCTCGTAGTCAATACCAAGCTGAGCCTTCTTCGCGCGGATGACCTCGGTTATCTCACACACGTTCTTTTCGCTGATGTTTTTGCCGTTGACACGAACCCTCTCCCTGAAATCAATCAGGTGGGGGGATGTATAGAGCCCGACTTTGTACCCGGCTTTGAGCAAGATAGCCTCTAGCGCCGCGGCTGTGGAACCCTTACCGTTCGTACCGGCTATATGGACAGTCCTGTATTTGGTATGCGGAAAAGAGAGCGTAGCCAACAGCTTCTCAATATTCTCCAAGCCGAGCTTAATCCCAAAACTTTGTAGACTGTATAAAAACTTAATGGTATCTAAATAATTTAGCAATATGTTAATGTCTCATTGATGGAATTTAAAATCCCTCGTATTTCGGGCAACCTCGCGGGGTACGCCCCTACGTTTACACGTTCGTTCCCCTTCGGGAATGACGCCTTAATGACCCGCGGGGTTTGGTGAGTTTGACTCAGGAGCTTTATCTTCACCAGTTTCAGCAGTAGCCGCTTTGTTCAACGGTTTTGTAGTCGCTAACGCTTCCTGCTTGAGTTGATCCCATTTCTCAACCGAGATCGGGTAGTGGCATCCATAACAACGCTCACGTTTTATATGTGTATCAGGGATAGGGTATTCGCCCCCCTCAAAGTGACACTTACCACACGCCTCATGCCTCTTACGCTTAGAGCTGTTTTTTCTCGCCAACCGATGTTCTTTAGTGTCAGGATACGGAATCCTGACCCTTTTTGGCGCCATAATAAGCACCGTTAGCACAATAGTCGCAACTACTGCCGCCAATAAATGTTTTTTATACATATACAACCTCCTATTCTCACAATACTATATATCAATTTAGCGTTAAAAAATCAATTAATCTTTTTGAATATTATCAAAACTTTTCGGGTGACTACGCAGGATACGTCCCTACGTTACTCTTCCTATGTTAGAGTAAGATTAAATTTAGATTAGTTTTTTTTAAGGTGTATAGGGGAGACTCACTCTTCGCTCTGCATTTTTTTGATAATAGTATACCTCAGTGATTTGTCTGACTCTTTATCCACCATGGCAACAAAGTGAAATTCATTTTTGTTATCAGCGACATAGTCATGATCGTTATCAATAATATTAAAGTCGTCAAGCCGTTTCAGACGCACAAATATGTTTGCTTTGCGCTCGGTTTTATTCAAAATAAATATCTCATTATATTGATCGAGCCTTGATGCTGTTTTCTCTACTTTAAGCACGTTTTTGGTCACAGAGAGCTTCGGTTCGGTTTTAAAAAGCTCGATGAGCGCGGTGTCACCTTTCTTTGTATACGGAAAGTAGGTATCACCGACTAACCGCGGCTTATCCCCTATCTCAAACATCGTGATCCGCCCTGGGAAGAAAGGAACACTAAAGCGCTTTTCATCATTAATGATACTTAAAAACATATTAGCTTTTTTCTCTATTTTTTTCGGTTCATTATGGAACTCATAACCGAACTCAGCCCTATACTCCGGTGTCAGAGGTAGGCTATTCATCGAGTAAATCTGCAACTCATGCGTGGCGACAGGTGGGAGATACACCTTCTTGTCTACAAGTAGCTTGTCTGGCAAAAAAACAAGCGGTTGGTTCTTATGCGGCTCTACTTCCTCCTCATCGCCCCCCATATCCGGCATGTGAGTAGGATGGCAAACGTGGCAGAAATCTTCACCACTGAGCGGTGGTTTCGGTTCAGACGGCAGCGGGCGCATGGCATACAGCGTAACCTCCGCACCATCAAAAGCTACAAGCGAGCCGTTCTTTATAGAGGCAGAGAGGAGCAGGTCATATTCAAATTTATTATAATCCAGCATAGCTTTGTAACCGAACGTTGAAGTGATGCTCTGAGTGAGATAAAATAGTTCAAGCTCAGTCTCGATCGCCTTTTCACTGTTTATTTCAACTGTAACATCCTTATAATTTATATTATTTTTTAGCGGGTATTTTTTTATAGTGCGGGAAAGAACTCGAGCGCCCTCCCCTTTCACGCTGATGTGTAGAGAATCGTCAATAAAATTGTTATCGAGTCCGCTAAATTTGACGCTGTTTGCGCCAACACTGAGCGAGATACTTCTGATCTCTTTTACTACTGTAAAAAGATTAGCGTATATCGATAAGTATGTACTTTTTAAATTTTTTTTTGACGAACTGATTTTGTTGCCGGCGTTAGCGTTGCTCTTTGGGAATGTAATAAGAAGAAAAACAGATGCGATTATAAGAAATCTTTTTAGCATAGTTATTATTTCTTGAGTTCGAATGAATAGTTGATCTTCAATTGAGAACCAGCTTTAACATTCGTATTATAAGTTATTGTATCCTTAGATGTTTGGTACTCCATGTCGCTCTCGTAAATAGAAAACCCCTTCGGCAGATGTTCAGTGACCTGCACCGTAGCGTCTTCCCCGGTACTGTTTGTTATAGTTAGCTCATTCGAAATATTATACTCTTTTCTCGAAGGTCGCTCGTAGCTTGTCCTGTTGCGCTCAAAAACTATACCAGAAACCTCCCTGAGGTCTATGAAT
>JAJRXV010000114.1 GCA_024276115.1 Deltaproteobacteria bacterium | reverse complement strand
GCTCGAACATCATCATCGGGAGTGACGCGCATATCTCCTTTGATATCGGCAACTGCGATGAGGCGATAAAACTAGTGAATAGTGCTGGAATAAAAGAAGAGCAGGTCTTAAACGCGGATAAAGAGAGACTCTTTGAGTTTCTCGGGATAGAGATTTAACCGCAGGTAGGTTGCCGTTAGCGGTAGCGTAACGCAACAAAAAAAGCTGTAATAAAAAAACATGAAAAAACTAAAAATAAAAAATGAAAGACTCATAGAGATAGCCGAAAACTTCAGCAAAGGCAGGCTACTCGTCATCGGTGACGTGATGATCGACCAGTTCATCTACGGCACTGTTGATCGGATATCGCCAGAGGCGCCGGTACCAGTAGTGGAGGTTCAGGACGAGTCTTTCATGCTCGGTGGCGCGGCGAACGTCAACAACAACATAGGTGCGCTCGGCGGCGAGTCCACCATCTGCGGGGTGATCGGTGATGACGCGTACGCGAAGATGGTAAATAGTCTCTTTGAGGATATCGGGGTAAAGACGAGCGGTCTTATCACCGACGCGAAGCGGATAACGAGCAAAAAAACGCGGGTAATCGCGCACAGCCAGCAAATCGTAAGGTTTGACAAAGAAGTGAAGAAGGATATCAACAAGACAACTCTTGGTAAGATACTCGGCTACCTAAGGTCGAACATCACCAACTATGATGCTGTTATTATTTCTGATTATGGCAAAGGGGTCGTCACGAAGGAGCTCGTTGAAGGGGTGGTGGATATCTGCGTTAAGAACGAGCGCGTGATAATCGTTGATCCGAAGACCGACCACTTTGAGTATTACAAAAAAATCACGTCGATGACACCGAACCACCACGAAGCATCCAAGGCGGTCGGAATCGAGATAACGAACGAGCGGAATCTCGAGAAGGCGGGCGCCAAGCTACTGAAGGCGCTTGAGTCTGAGTCGCTCCTGATAACGCGCGGTGACAAAGGGATGGCGCTCTTTGAGAAGGACGGTAGCATCAGCAAGATCCCGACTGTCGCGCAAAAAGTCTACGACGTTACCGGCGCCGGTGACACGGTGATCGCCACTTTCACGCTCGCGCTCTCAGTCGGCGCGACGCTCAAAGAAGCGGCGGTGCTGGCGAACTACGCGGCAGGCATTGTCGTCGGGAAGGTCGGCACAGCGACCACCACCATAAAAGAGCTCTGCGACACGATAAAAACGGACAGCTGAGATGAGCGTACCGAAAGAACCGTCAAAATCGAAGCTGGTCATCAGCTTCATCTCTGAGAGTGAGCCGCTGATAAACGCAAGCATCAAGCGCATCGGCGAGGAGTTCTCACCCCCAGATTTCGTCAGCGAATTCACAGGCTTCACTCAAACAGAATACTACAACGATGAGATGGGCGGCGCACTAAAAAGACGCTTCGCCACGTTCAAAGAGCTTTTCCCCCGGGGTGAGCTGGCGCGGGTAAAACTCTTCACCAACACTGTCGAAAACGATAATCTTGAGAGCGGGCGACGCAGGATCAACATCGACCCCGGTTTTTTGAGCGTCGAGAATTTTATCCTCGCCACCGGTAAGAACTTCACGCACAGGGTATACATGCGCAACGGCATCTTCGCCGACCTGACGCTTGTCTATACTAAGAATGATTTCGCGGAGTTGCCGTGGACGTACCCGGACTATAAAGGGCGCGACATAAAAGATATGCTCAAGAAGATACGCGTCGTTTCTCTGCTATAACTCCTCATGCCCTACTTTTTTGTTGATCTTATAGATAAACGCGAGGATCTCCGCGACGACAGTGTATATTTCTGTCGGTATCTCCTGGTTCAGCTCAAGTTTGTACAAAATTTCAATCAGATCGGCGTCCTCACGGATCGGTATATCATGCTCCGCGGCTATTTCGAGAATGCGCTCAGCGATGTAGCCACGCCCCTTCGCCGCGAGCGTCGGCGCGCTATCCTCTTTCGGATCGAACTTGAGCGCGACCGCTTTTTTTGATTTAATATTTTCACCCATATCTACACCTACACCTTAAAATCGAGAATTTTTATCTCTTCTATGTCGAGGTTGGTCTCGGGGGCTGCTTCGCACCTCATCAACCGCCGGCTTTGCTTGCTGTTTATCCTTATGATATTAAAGCCTTTTTTGCTCAGGTTCTCCTTCAGCTCCGGCAGGTCCGCGGCGATAACCCTAGCGGTCTCCATGCTCATCGAAAAAAAATCACCGGTTATATTTTCGCGTTGATGTTTAAATCAATCTTACTATGCCCTGCCTGCTTCAGGTCAAGGAACACCTCAAGCCGGCTCTCATCCTTCCCCATCTTCTTTTCGCCCTTTTTGCTCTTTTTGTGAGTCACCAAAATCTCCGGCGCTTTGTATGAATCCTCCAGCATTATCGGTAAGGTTTGATAGTTGACACTCCCCTCCGCCCGTTGGTGATGCGACAACTGCTGATACTCTACCCCCTCGAGCAGTTTACCAAAACTCTTGACGAGCGCCTCGACACTCCTAGTCGCCTGACTCCTCGTCTGCGCCTCCTGGCTCTCCTTCGCGATGTCGGCGACTAACGTTTTTATCCCATTTTTGAGCGATTTCAGGTTTAACGCTTCTTTTTCCGGGGTAGACTTAGTCTGATCTACCGGCAGATATTTCGCGTCTGATTTTTCCGCTAGCAGGCTCCCCTTGAGTGATGCCAGAGCGTCGGAAAGCTCTTTGAGCGTTGGAGGGGTCTTGGCGTCCGAGCCTGCCGTGGTTCGGCTAAGTGAAGACTCTACCAGCTTAATAATATTGAGTATATCTGTCTCTGAACCCCTCGACAATACGCTTGTGGCGACCTCAGGCGCAGTGAGGGTCATCAAAAAACTAACGACTTTCAGCATAGCCTCATCGCTTGGTCGCGACGCGCCCGCGTTGGTGATGGTCTGCCCGATATCGGTGATGATCACGCCGACGAGCGATTTCAGGGCATCGAGCTGACGAGCTGTCAGCTCTGCCGGGTTCTCTTTGCTGACAATGCTGTCGAGCTTTGTCAGGTTCGCGAGCAGTTTTTCTGTTGAGGAGTTTGTCAGTACTTTTGCAGGGAGCTTCTCCCGCAACGCCTGCAACTCGTTAAGCGCTGAATATATATCTTGTTTAGCGTCATTTTTTATAGAGTTCAGGAGTGTGCTATCAGTCGGTTTCGCACTGTTCGTGGGTTTATCGCTCAGCGTTCTGAGCTTCTCCTCAAAGAAAACGCCAGAATTCTTCATTTGCGACTCTATATTCCGCGCGAGCTCTTGGGTGGAAGTCTTATCATCTATCTTTATCAGCTGTGTATCGATGAATTTTTCAACCTTCCCAGCCACGGTGTCAAACCCGGAGCTCTTAAGGTTGGCGAGCTCTCTGTTTATGTTTGACATTACTTCTTTCAGGTTGACTTTTTCAGGAATCCTTATGTGGTACACTTGATCTTTCGCGTATTTCTGAATGCTACTTTCCGGCGGCTCTTTTCCGGCGGTTTTTGTTGAGATGACCTGCTGATCCTTCGGGATAATCTTAAGCTCTAAGCGTCCACCGTTTTTTTCAGCATCGACTAAGACTTTGTCGCCCTTCTTCAGACCGTCGGGCAGGAGAACGCGAATTCGGCTATCGTTCACCTGAACGATACCTTCACGCTGCTGCATGAGTTCTATCAGGATCCCATCGAGCGCACCTTTAATCTGTATTTTTGACAGCAGGTTTTCAATGCGAGAACTTTCAGACTTGGTGAGGGACTTAAGACTGCTTATAAGGTTTAAAATCATTCGACATCCCGCTGGTATGATCAAAAAAGCGATTTAACCTCGCAATAAACGCGCGATTATAGAGTAACCGGTTTATTCATTTCATCTCGCGGGGCAAACCTCTTTATTTGTCGCCGGCTACTTTAAGGCTTATCTCGATCGCGAAAGGTCCGGCGTCAGAAGTAAACGTCACGCTGATGCATGGTACGTCTTTTGGTCTGTTGATCTTGTGATCCTTGCCGTGCACTACGTTAGGTATCGATATCTTGAATGAGTAGCCCCGCTCAGAGAATATTTTTTTCGCGCCGCCAGCGATGATGTTGGTCAGCTCCCCGATCGCGTCGAGGACATCACTGTCAACAGTTGTCAGCTCCTCACCGATGAAGTTTGAGACGACCTTGAGAGCGGTCTCCTCAGGGAAGCTGAGTACAACCGACCCGACAGCCTCTCCGGCTAGCCCTATCAAGCCTGAGATATCAAAAGAAGCGCTTTCCCCATCTTTTTTTACACTTATTTTATCTCTCTTTGGTGTTATCATCACCATTGTCTTAAGGGCGTTTATTGTAGATTCAATAAACGCGTTAATATACTCTACTTTCACGGAAGCCCCTTTCTGCCATACGTTACGTTTTAGTGTTGATTACTTGATTTTACTGTTAATAAATTTCAAAAGACTGATATGGTCATCGTCATAAACATTGGTGAACTTCACCCCGATATCAAAATTGCCACCGTCTAGCTTTTCTATCCTGACAACTTCACCAATAACAGTCAGTGGCTCATGAATCTTCTCTTTAGTGGATTTAAAAAATGAACTCCGGTGCTTGTACCAGCCTTCTAAATTCACCTCAAGCTGCAAAACAGAGCCGATATCGAACATTGTCGTTGACTCAAACAGTATGCCGCCACCACTAACATCCTTGACCGTCGTTTCTTTTTTTTCATGCCCGCCAAGAGGGAATTCCAATGGCTTATAAGATAATTTGAACTCTTGTGGAAGCCGCAGGAACTCTCTTTTATCACTATCACCACTACCAGAAGAACCCTGGATACTCATAACGCCACCCCCGTGGAAAAATCATGATTTCACTTTGTATATTTACAAGAATAACCAATTTTTTTTTAATGTCAACTTTTTTTCACTCATTTCTGATTTTTAACGTAGTCATTTTAGTGGTCACTCAACAAAACCTATGCACAACGCAAAACATTTCAGCTCCATTGACGTAAAGTCTTAACTGGCAAGGATAAAACTATTAATCCGGCGATAAAATGTATAGTATAAGACTCCTGCCGTCGTACCGAACTGGAGGCGCGCCTCTGGTTTCGGGATCTATCCGCGTTTATAGGATTACCAGACCCTGAAATGAGAGACGCGTCTCAAATTCAGGACGACAGTTTTGGAGTTGTGCAGTCTTTATATTTTATTGCCGGGTTAATATAATGGGAGTGTTGCCAAGTAGGGAATTCTCCCTGTTTTAGAAAAAGTCGTCGCTGTAAGTACCTGTAAAAATGGGGTACGACCAACGGGAGTGTAGGGGGGGGGATCCCCTGAATGGCACTGGCAACATCAAAAGGCGCTGAAAAAGGTGCTCAGGCAGTGCGCGAAGATTCGCGGTAACGCTTCGGTCTCAGAGACTTTAACGAAAGAGAGCGCCGGGAAGCTTTTAGAAAATTTGAACTAGCGAATCGACGCTGTATGGGCATGTTGCCCAATACAATTTAGGGGCTTAAGCCCCTACGCTTCCGTTGGTCGCTACCCCGCGATATCAACAACTGACAAAGACGCTTTTTTGAAAAACATGTGAATTGTTCTATTTGGCAACAGTCCCTATATTAAACGATTGATGAGGGCGAAAAGAAGAGCGTGAAGATCACCGACCCGGACTGCGTGAATTTCAGAAACCGCCAGGGTAGCCACGCCGGTTACAACGCTCAGATCGTGGTGGACGACGCGCATGAGATGATCGTGTCGAGCGATGTCGTCAGTATTATGGTGGGTCGGGTTACAGAGCGAAGCGACAACCCGAGGTTAGGCTAAAACTCTGAACGAAGCGAAGCTGACAAAAACGTCGGATTCGTCGTACTTCCTTAATCCGACCTGCCGGACTGATTTTCTACCGAACTTCGGTTTTCTAAGGTTTTACCCCAACATTGACGAGACAGCTCTTTTGTGCTAACCTCAGGTATATGGATGGGAAAACCAAGGGGCAACCGATGAAATGTGAAGAATGCGGGTACGGGGCAGCTGATGAGCTAAAGAGCTGCCCCGAGTGCGTGGACGACGCTGATGAGATGGCGTTTCAGGTGCGGTACGCCGGTATGTTCGCCCGGACGACCGCGGCGCTGGTGGATATGTTCATAATGTTCACGTCGATCGCGGCGGTGATAGCGCTGGTGACATTCGGCATGACTTTTTTCACCAACATTAACATCAACTTTGAGACGAGCGCTGAGTCGGCGCCACTACTGAAGTCGCTGATATTTTACTCACCGGCGCTGATCATCTCTTTTTTCTGCTGGTTGTACTTTACGCTGATGGAGCGCTCGTCGATACAGGGAACAGTCGGGAAGCTCTGCCTCGGGCTGATCGTCACCAACAAAAAAGGGGAGCGACCATCACTCAAGATTGTCGCGCTACGCTGCTTTTTCAAGACCTTGATTTTTTTCGGGGTGTTGACCACCGTATATTTCAGCCGCTACTCTGATTTTATCAACTCCTTTGTACGGAAAACCGCCTATGTCTCTGTGTCGCTCGCCGAGCTCTCAGAGATAGTGACCGACAGTATGATAGACATTATGTTCGGCTTCTCCGGGCTACTGTCAGATATCAACCTCGCTACCGGACTGCTTATCGGTAGTTTCCTGATCGCCGGAATAATGAAAAAGAAGCAGACTTTCTACGATATTCTCGTCGGGAGTTATGTCTTGAAAGACCCCGACGAGGAGTGATAATTTCGTAATTTCTGAAACTATGAAAACCAGAAAATATGAAATTACGAACTTACGAAAGCCCGCAATCCATAATGTTATCACCTGATTACAGAAATATGCACCACCCCGCCAAGCTCAAGCTCGCTACCATAATAGCCCCGGTAAGAAACATTATTAAGAGTCCCCGACCCGATATAACTTGAGTCACGCACAACTCTAGCACTCCTTAAATTCAGAATGAACCGCCTGACGCCGCCCCGTTCGACGCTCTTGTTATATGTCACCGGCAGGTCAGCATAATAGTACGATGTGAATAGTTTATCAAACTGTTTCACAAAAAGTTGGTGCGATCCGAACGCTTCGAGCCCGACGATCGTGCCGTCTTTTACCGCGACCATCCCGACAGAATTATACGGTAGCCGACGCCTGACATATCTGATTTTTTTGCCCAGAGTTTTGTCGCCTTGCGCGCCGCGATACAGCTCAAGGAGGTTGTGGGTGTCAGATCGCTTTTTCGCCCGTTTTTCATATTCCCGGATACCGTTCCAGATATCGCTTTGACCACGCTCCTGCATCGCCCGTTTTCTGATGTTTGAATTCAGCATAGGTTCCGCCGTGGTGAATTTTTTCGCTGTATCTTCCCAGCGCCCCTCCTCAATACAATATACGTCCACCACAAAATTCCGCGCGCGTGGCGGCAACAGAATATCTTTCACCATCGCGCGGGTCTGGCGACCACCGGCGATAATCTCCCCGGCCATGATGAAGATATAGCTGTTCGAATAGCTCGTGAGGCTTACCTTCGAGACGATACCGCTGCCATGCTCGCTGATCACGATATCCCCCCGCCGAAAAGCGTCATCGAGCGTGATTATGCTCTGGCTGCTCTGATACTTAGCGCGGGTCAGCGGGAAGATCCTCAGCCCTTTCTGCTCGAAGCTGGCGCCAGTCACGTTGAGCGAACTGACGTAGCTGTAAAAGTCGTTGCTCGGTGGGCGTGGCGGAACGTATGGCGGTATTATCCGCCGCGGTGGTGGGACGTACACGTCGTCCCGGTAGTCCGGTTGCGCCTCAGCGTCGCTCTCTAAAAACGCCGCCACCGCGACAGCAGAAACCGCGAGTGATAATATCATGCTGATTATGAGTAATTTTAATGCCCTGGCTTTCATGACAGACTCCTATTTTAGATTCGTTATATCTGTACTCTTCTCTTACTTAATATGACAACGTGCGGTTGATTTTGTTCCGGGGAAGTTTGGAGAAGTGTGCAAATGTCCTTGATTTCGGTAGCGGTAACTGGTAATGTAGAGGCAACGAAATTGTGAGGCGATAGCATACAATGATTAAAATATTTCATATTACCTCTATTGATAATTTATCTAATATAGTTGAAGCTGGCACACTCTACTCTGATACAATTATGATAGAAGAAGCAATAGATCACTGCATTATAGGGATGAATCATATTAAAGAGCGACGCCTAGCAACTGAAGTCCCTTGCAACCAAGGTACAAAAGTCGGGGAGTACGTACCGTTTTACTTTTGCCCACGCTCAGTTATGCTTTTTGCAATTGACCGTAACCATCCCGATGTAACATATAGAGGCAGACAGCGGGAGATCATTCACTTGGTTTCATCAGTAGAGACAGTGACAAAAAACAAGGAAAGGTTGTGGGCGTTCTCTGACGGTAATGCGGGGACTACCTTCACAAGATTTTATAATAAGGTTGATGTAATGGATGAGGTTTTAAACCGAGACGCTATTGAAGCGACTTACTGGGCAGACCCTGTGATAAAAGAGAAAAAACAGGCTGAGTTTCTAGTGCATAAAAGGTTGAATTGGGGAGAAATCCATGATATAGGTGTTTATAGTAAGGTAATTGGTGATCGCGTGGAGAAAATACTAAAGAACACAAACCACAAGCCCAAAGTGCTAATAAAAAGAGATTGGTACTATTAGGAACAAAATGATACATAAAGTAAAAGGTGATATATTAAAGGCTGACGTAGAAGCGCTGGTTAATACTGTTAATACGGTAGGAGTGATGGGGCGGGGTATCGCGTTACAGTTCAAGCGTGCTTTCCCGGAAAACTTCAGAGCTTATCGCAAAGCCTGCGAAGGTGGGGAGGTTGAAACCGGAAGTGTTTTTACTTTTGACAGCGGTTCAATGATCAACCCTAGATATATTATTAATTTCCCTACAAAAAAACACTGGCGAAATAAATCTAAGATGGAGTATATCGAGCAGGGTCTAGAATCTCTTGCTGACGAGATAAAGCGTCTTAATATAACTTCTATCGCGGTTCCACCATTAGGGTGTGGTCTTGGCGGTCTAAATTGGTCAAAAGTATTTAAGCTTATTTTAACAGCTCTCAGCAATATCGAGGGGCTTACTGTTTTAGTTTACGAGCCTGCGGGCGTACCCAAGGTCAAAATGATGCAAAATAGGACTGAAAAGCCAAAAATGACTTTTGGAAGAGCTGTATTGTTGCGTTTGATGAAAGATTACTTAGATTCTCAACTGGATTTTTCAATTACTTTATTAGAGATTCAAAAGCTTCTTTATTTTTTTCAGGAAACAGGTGTCCCATTGCGTCTAAATTATGTTAAGGGTCATTATGGTCCTTATGCCGAAAATCTGCGACATGTATTAAGTCACATTGAGGGGCATTTTATTGTTGGATTTGGCGATGGTTCTGAGAACCCAGGTAAAGAGATAGAGTACAAACCAGAAGCTCTGGATGAAGCAAATAAATTTATAAATGAAACCCAGTACATTCAAGCTAACTTTAAGAAAATTGCTGGTTTAATTGACGGATTTGAAACGCCTTATGGGCTTGAGCTCCTCGCGAGCGTTCATTGGGTAGCAAAGCAAGAGGATGATAAAGCTAAAACTGATGTTAAAGCCGCTGTTAAAGGTGTACATCTATGGAGTGATCGTAAGAAGAAATACTTTAAAGAAGCTCATATTAGAATCGCGTGGTCAAGACTCAAGGATCAAGCGTGGATTTAGCGCCATAACCTGGCACTACCCTTTATGGGATGACTCTATGGCAAATCGCGCTTTCACTCACCCCAACCGACCACATCACTAAAGACGCATTTTATTTGAATTCCCATAATTATTGTGGTATATCCTTAAATTAATGGTAGCTACAAAAATTAATACAATAATCAATATAATACTCCCGGATCAGGGATAGGAGGAGCCGTAATGATAAAGAAAGTCATTCTACTTATTTTCGATGGTTTAGGGGATAGACCAGTCGCCGAGCTTGGCGGACTGACACCGCTCGAAGCCGCTCACACACCGAACTTAGACAAAATAGCCGCAGGTTCTGTGTGTGGCATGGTACATACGCTCGGACGTGGTTACAGGCCCGGGAGCGATACTTCTCACCTCGCGATCTTCGGCTACGAGCCAGAAAAATACTACTCCGGTCGCGGTCCTATCGAGGTCAGCGGGCTCGGGATGGAGCTAAAAGACGGCGACGTCGCTCTCAGAGGCAACATCGGCACGGTGGATGACAGCTTGTTGATCCTCGACCGGCGCGCGGGACGTATCCGCGACACAAGCCCGTTCACCAAGCTGATCGACGGGATGGAGATCGACGGTGTGCAGTTTATCGTCAAGGCTGGTACCGCTCACAGGGCAGGCGTCATCATGCGTGGCGAAGGTCTCTCGGCAGAGATCACCGAGGCTGACCCGCACGAGCCGAACAAGCCGGTGGAAACAGTCTTGCCGAAGGATGACACACCAGAGGCGAAACGCACTGCCGATGTGTTGAACAAGTTTTTGCGGGAGTCGCACAAAGTGCTGAGAGATTCGGCAGAGAACAAGGCACGGATCGCAAACGGTGATCTCGCGGCGAACTTCCTGCTCGTCCGTGGCGCTGGGAAGTACAAGCCGC
>JAJRXV010000113.1 GCA_024276115.1 Deltaproteobacteria bacterium | reverse complement strand
GCGGTATCATCCATTTACCCCCTTTTTCTTTTTTTGGTTTCACCTAACAGGTGAGTATTATAACTCACTGAAACCCTTAAAACAAGAGGGGGTTTTCTTTTTTCTGACTCGCAATGTCTATTGTAGGAATCGCTATATCATCGGTGGAGATACCCCGCTTTTTTACAGTAGCGAAAGTATCTGTAGCTTTTGTTGCTTTTTGTCATCAATTGCCGCGCGCGCTCCAACGTCATCCCCGAGTGTCTCTATCGGGGATCCAGACCTCAAACATCCCATTAAACTAAAGCAAAGTTTATTCGCTTTGCTCAGAGTTTAGTCCTGGGTTCCCGATTAAAACCTCGGGAATGACGTGGCGCATCCTCGGGAATGACGTGGCGTGAAAGCTATGTATTTGATTGCCGGGTTAATAAGCGTGAACCTTGATTCTCGCGAATCTGACAAAAAAAGCGTCGGATTCGTCGCAAGCTCCTTAATCCGACCTACCCATAGCCGCTTCAGCAAGCATCTGCAAAATCTTTATGTTTCCCTTTTTTTGAGCGATAGTAAACGCCGACATCCCTTTTAAATTTGTCTGATTAACATCCGCGCCACTTTTAAGCAGAAGTTTTATCACTTCGATATGTTCTTTTTCGGTGGCGTGCATAAGCGCGGTACCGATCTTATCATCCTTCGCGTTGATATCTACCTCTTCATCGATCAAAAACTGAACGATTTTCAGGTGACCTCTCGATGCCGCACCGATAAGCGGAGTTTTGTTGGCACGATCTTTAACGTTCAGCTTGGCGCCATTATCAATCAACAGCTTTATCTTTTCCACCGAACCTTTCACCCCGCCCGCCGCCGCTAAGAGCGCGTTGCCCCCGCGCTTTGTCTTGAGATCGACACGCGCCCCCTGGTCGAGCAAAAACCTTAATTTGTCCGCGCTGCCGGTCGCGGCGGCTGACATAAGCGCTGTGTAACCTTTGTGGGTCGTGTCGTTGATCTTCGCGCCGAATGATAAGAGCAGTTCGAGCGTTTCTTCATCTCCAAAGTAACCGGCGGCAACCATAAGCGCGGTAATGCCCGAGTCTTTTTTCGCGTTCGCGTCCGCGCCATTTTGGAGGAGAAACTCTGTGATCTCGTTGTCGCGTTGTAAGAGGCAGAGGTGCAGTGGAATCGTGCCATGTTTTATTCGTATATTAACGTCCGCGCCATTCCGCAGTAGCGCGTTAGCCGCTTCAAGTTTACCGGCAGAGGCGGCCTCAAAAAACGCTGTGGTCTTGCTGTTGCTCCTCTGATCTACCTCAAGCCCCTTCTCTACCAAAAAATCTATCATCCCGGGTTTATCGTTTATCGCGGCGTACATCAGCGCGGTAAAACCGTTTGAGGCTTTTGATTGTATATCGACACCGCTCTTGAGAAAATACCTGACCAGTCCGACATTACCACTGCCGGCGGCATAATGGAACACGGTCATAGACGCGCTGTTCTTAGCGTTCCGGTTCGCGCCTTTATTGATGAACATCTTCACAATATCAACGTCGCCGTTTTTCGCCGCGAGCATCAGCGCCGTCTCCCCATATATTTTTCGTAAGTTTTTTTTAGATTTCAGGTAGCGTGCAGTGCTGCCTTTTAGAGTTTTTCCTTTTTCCGGTTTAGCTTGTAGTGTTTTCAGGTTTAGCGCCGCGCCATTTTTCAGTAGCAGTTTGACTATGGCGAGATGCCCCTTCTCCACGGCGTACATCAGGGCGGTCTTACCGTTTTGCGCCTGTATATCGAGCCTCGCGTCATTCTCTACCAGATACGTGGCTATATCGATATAGCCGTTTGAGGCGGTCGCCATCAGCGCGGTCACGCCACTTTTATCGACGACATTCGGGTCGCCCCCGCCATCGAGGTATGCGCTTACAGTGGTGTAGTCACCTCTCTTGGCGGCCTGCACCACCTCCTCAGGGCCAAAAGAAGCGCCGAGCGCGGGCTTGTAAAAGTAAAAAAACATGGACAGAGCGACAACAACAAGCATAACAAGTACCAGCGGCCACTGCTTGCAAAGAATACACTCTCGTTTTTTTACCGTTTTTTTCATATCAATGCCATGGGGACGCGCAATCCGCCTGACCTCCTTTTATCTTTTCTACAGCGTGTTTTATCGCCGGCAGGACAACAGAAAAATTCTCCCGCACAGCTTTCGGGCTGCCCGGCAGGTTTATAATGAGCGTACTACCCCTCATCCCGACTACCGCGCGGGAGAGCATAGCGTGCGGTGTTTTTTTCAGACTCTCGAACCGCATAGCTTCCGCCATCCCCGGTATCTCTTTATCTATCACCGCTTTTGTCGCCTCTGGGGTTACGTCTCTGCTCCCGAGACCGGTGCCGCCTGTCGTGACGATCAGGGCGACTTTATGCCGATCGCTCAGCTCGACGAGGGTGTCGATTATCAGCTGATAATCATCCGGGATCATTACATATTTTTCGAGCTTGGCGGGTATTTCCTCCAGCAGTTTCTTTATCTCTTCAGAGCTTGTATCTTCCCGCTCACCTTTAGCACCTTTATCGCTCATCGTTACAATCGCGGCCTTAATCATCCTTTAGCACCTCTATCTTGTCATTTGTCTTTATCTCACCACCGGTCAGCACTTCGGCGAAAACACCTTCGCGCGGCATGACACAATCCCCGGCCTGATAATATATAGCGCACCTGTTGTGGCATTCCTTACCGATCTGGCTGATTCTGATTATCACACCATTGCCGACCTTCAGGCGCGTACCTATCGGCAGAGTGACCAGCTCTATCCCTTCGGTTGTGATATTTTCGGCGAAATCCCCCGGACCAACATCAAGCCCGAGATCCTGCATCTTCTTTATGCTCTCCTTCGCCAGCAGGCTCACCTGCCTGT
The DNA here is from genome assembly GCA_024276115.1 of Deltaproteobacteria bacterium. GTDB lineage: Bacteria > Desulfobacterota > JAJRXV01 > JAJRXV01 > JAJRXV01 > JAJRXV01. Next base: position 1,965 of record JAJRXV010000113.1, on the reverse strand, counting down.
GCCAGTTGTCCGCATGGGCGTCACCGACTATACCATGATCTACCTTAAGAATAGCCGAGTCTACATTGGCTTTTCTCATACCCTTCTTTTCACTAGTGGAGATCGCGAATATTTTTGAGCTCATGCTTTCCTCTTCTGCGCTAGTTTTTTTGCTACCTGCGCTACCTGACTCGGTATCATCTTGCTCTTACCGATCGTCTCAAGATCTTTTTTTCGCAAAAAATTCAAAAACTTAAGCGCGGTCTTAAAGGGCGTTTTCGGGTTGCAGACAAGGCTGTATTTCAGCTTATAGTTTCTCAACCAGTCATTTCTCATCGTGATAAGCCTGATTACCTCTTCATGCGCGCTCCTTGAGTTGGCTATCTTCAGCACCTCATTTTCTGTTACTTTCGGGCTCTTTATGACCGCTGAACAGACGAGCTTGTTTGTGTCTTTTATGAGAATCGAGCGGGACTCCCGGGAGCCTTTTAACGCTTCTTGTATCTTTTCGGCAACACTCATCACCTGAATCCGCTGGTAGGTATTGAGCTTAAGCTCCTCGATCTCCTGGTCAGAATAGTCCGCGAGCTCCTCTTCTGACGGTGATGGCGCTAGCGGCTTCTCATAATCCTCGAAGTCATCGTCGTCAAAGACCGCGACCGACGGTCTCTGCTTGTAAACTTCATCCAACTTTAACTCTTCGAACTCTTCTACCTTTTCTTGAGGCTCTATAAAGTCGTCTGGCGGCGTGACTGTCTCTTCTGGGGTCGCTTCAAACATATCGACAAATGTACGCAACCGCTCGACAAGTGAAGAGTGGACATTAGCGTTCTGTTCGAGGGAGTCGATTATTGCCGGTAGCTTGAGTATGTTCTCTTGATTGTCGGCTATCATCAGCGCGAGTTTTTCTGAGACAAAAGACGCCAGCATGTTGAACGTCTCCACCGAGGTGTTTTTATTTAATATTATTAATTGTAGCAGTATCTCGTCGCCCTTGTGTTGGATCGCGAAATACTCCAGCGCGTCAGCGGGGATATCGAGAGTCAGGTAAGTCCGCAATATCTTATCAGGAAGCGATTTGATCGATTCCTTTGCCGCGCTTTTGACCTCTTCATCGCTATCAAAAAGAAAATAGTATAATGATGTGACATACTCCGCGGTTTCGAGCGGAATAAGACCCTTTGCAGCCGAAAGCCTTATATCAGCAGGGGTGATATCCTCATCTAAAAAGGACTTGATGATGACCGGAATATTCAATTTTATCAATTGGGTCTTCTTCATTTTAGTATGATATCACTTGTTCATCCTTAATTCAAGTAATTACTTATCATTACTTATCCAGCAGATATGTCTTCTTGTAACCTTTCTCCGACAACTCCTCCTGCACAGCTTTCGCCTTAGCCTCACTATTAAATGGACCAGCTCTCAAAGTGTAAAACGGGAAGAGCTTCTCCTCGCTCCTAACCCTGCTTTTTATACCTGCCTGCGCGAGCGCGGTCTTTATCTCAGCCGCCTTAGCTTTGTTGAAATACGCGTTTACGCTTACCTCATACTTGCCGTCTGACTCGATTATCGTCGCTTTTTGCTTCACCTTCCGCGCTTCGGACACCATATCTTCAGCGCTCTTCTTACTGCCGAACCGCCCCAGCATTACCCTCACTTCTGTCAGCTTCTTCTTGAGCATCTTCATGTCAGTATCGTATCCGAACGCCTTGAGCTTTTCCATCTCCTCATCATAGTTTGCTTTGACGGTATACGCGCCGATCTGAAGATAGAACCCCTTCTTCGCGGTTCTAGAAACGATCTTTTTCGCTGGCTTTTTGGTTTTTTTGACCACCTTTTTTACTTTCTTTACTTCTTTCTTCGCTTTTTTGACAGCCGCGGGCTTCTTCTCTTCAACTTCAGCCTCTTTCACCGGAGTTTCTACGACAACCTCTTCAGGTTCTGGCTGACTCTCTTTGAACGTCTTATAATCTACCAGCTCAT
>JAJRXV010000112.1 GCA_024276115.1 Deltaproteobacteria bacterium | reverse complement strand
AATGTGGAAAATGAAAAAACGGCTGAAGACCCTGAAAATGATTTTGGAATGCTCTTAGCGGAAACAGACGCGGGAAATGTTTACGCAAAAGATATCATTTCGAAAGTTATCGCGGTTCAATCCGCGACTCATGGTAGTTTAAACCCGCCAAGTATAGATAAAATTGTGACTGATACTATTGACGCGAAAATCAGTTATTATATTGCTTATAAAGAGGCTAAGGAAAGTAATTTTTCTGACGAGGATCGTGAGTATATAGCTACTAAATATTTTAGAGCGCTTATGTTGTCAACTAAAATTCAAGCCAAATTAGATGAAAAATTAAAAAAGCTTATAACTAAAGAGAATCTTGAAGCAAGGTACCCTAAGAGTTTTAATAAAATTGTATTGCGGCAGATTATTACTAATACTGAAAAAGAAGCTGAAGATATCTTGGCAAAAATTAAGGATGGCGCTGACTTTATAGAGCTTGTACTCAAATATTCTGTTGGTCCTTCTGCCGGGCTGGCTAATGGGTTGACTGGTGAGTTTCATAAAGGCTTTGGATATTTTGAGAATGAGGAAGATGAAAATATCGCTTTTGAGCTGAAAGAGGGGGCGTTGTTTGATAGCGTTGTTAAAACGCCAATAGGATATATGGTCTATAGAGTAGAAAAAAAGATTATAAAGAGTGAAGAAGAGATTCAGGAAATAAAAGATAACGCTTATGAACATGAATTTCAAAACCAAAGAAGGCTTCTGTTTGCTGAGTTGAACAAGAAGTATGCAGACAAAATAAAGTATGATCAAATAAAGATTTATGATGCTTTACTGGCAGAGAGAGCCGGGGAAGAGGTATATAACACTCCGATCGGAGCATTTAATGGTAGGGATATTGCTTTTGACGCCCTACTTTGGGTTGACGACAGAATGCAAAAAAATATTTACGAAGAAGCAAATATAAATTCTGTTTTAATGGCGCAAAGATCCAAAATGAATAACATTATGAGTTCACTTATCCTAGGAGAAGAATATATAGATATGAAATTGAGCAAACTTGAGCAAAGAGTGCTTGATTACACAGTAAAGGAGTCTATCGTCTCTACGTTTATGAGAGAAAAATTCAAGCAAGCCGATGTTAGTGATGATGAGTTAAAAAAATATTATGAAGAACACTCTGACAAGTATAAGAAAGCCGCTCAGGCGCATTCATATATTATGTATCTGGCAACGCTTGAAGAGGCGAACGCGGCGTTAGAAAGGTATAAGAAAGGCGAAGATTTTGAGGAGTTGGTGGTGGAGTTGTCGATTGATATGCCTTCTAAAAAGGCGAGAGGAAATGTTGGGCTGGTTGCTGAGGACAACGAGAACGTACCAACAGATATTAAAAACGCTATGTTTAGTCTTGAGATAGACGCTATATCTGACCCGATCAAAGCTGATAATGGATACGCATTGTTAAAAGTGGTAAGTAGAACAGATGCGTTATTGCCATCTCTTGAGGAGGAGGATGTCCGGGAGTGGACAAAAAAACAGGTTGAGGCGGATAACGTGAACATTGCGGTGAATGAATTTCTCGCTGAGCTGAGAGAAAAAAATAATATTAGAAAGAAATCTGAGAATATAAAAATATTTAAGTCCAAAGTTAAAAGTTTGATAGCTGAAAGGCTTGGAGTTGAAGGACATTAATTTAAAGAAAAGGGGATATGTTAGATGAAAAAGATTTTGTTGGTTCTTACATTGTTTTTGCTTGTTGTCGGTACAGCTCACGCTAAGGTGACGTTTCAGGAATTTGAGGATAAGAATGTAATTGCTACTTTGAATGGTAAGGATATAAGGCTTGATGATATCGAAAAAGCGCGGAATAGCGGCAGTGAGCATTCTTCAGGGAAACATGGTTCATGGGGCGCTAAACTATCCGCTACAATAATGCTAAAGGGCATTATTGATTCGCGCCTGGTTGTAGATTATGCTTTAGAGAACAACTATGATACTAGCAGGGCAGAGAAGCTGTTTTATGAGGGATTGACGCTAGAGGGCTATGTTATTAGTTTAACAAAGGACTCGGAGGCGAACAAAAGCGGAGCTGAGCAGTCAAAGCTGACCCTTGACACATTATATAGTAAGGCTGAGAAATTAAAAAGCAGCTACAAAATAAAGAGGAACGACGATCTTATCAGCCCGGATACATTCAAAAAGGGGGTTGACAAGAATGCTGTGGTCGCAAGTGTAAATGACTACAATATTACAGTACTCGATGTTATCTTAAAGACTTCATCGCATATTTATGACAGGGAGCACCTAGAGGCGCTTTATAGCAGCTCACTTATCTCTTCATTGGATACTCTTATCAGTCGGGCGATATTATTGCTTGAAGCAAGGAAGCTTGGTTTCGATAAAAACATTAAAAAGCTGACTGAAAAAGAGAAAGCTAAGCTCCTGACTAATCTTTTTAATGAAAAGCTGCTTATGAGTATTAAGAACACTGAGGAAGAGATTAAAAAGATGTATAACAACAATATAGGCTACTATACAAGAAAATTCAGGATTGCTAAGTACGGCATCATTAGAAAAGAGAATAGAGCTGAGTTGGAAAAAATCTTAGCCCGAATCGAAAAGGGCGAGGACTTTTTTGAGGTCGCATCGAAGGAATCAGAGGATAAGAGCCGTGAGAATGGTGGTGTTGTTGGTTTTGTGTCAATGAACAAAATAATTAAAAAAGCATTTAATACCTTAAAAAAAGATGAAATAAGTGGTATAATTAAAGAGGGTAAGTCGTTTATTGTTATAAAGCGTATCAGAAGTAAGTATGATACTCTTGATGAGCTTAGGAGCCTTGTTGACACTGACATCAGGCAGGCTAAACTAAAAGAAGTTACTAAAAATAAGATGAATGAGTTACGCGACGCGGCGACAATTATAATTAATAGCAAGCAAATAACTGAAGACGAGTTTTTCAAGTATGAAAAAAAACGTTAGAGGCATTGTTTAGTTAAAATAATTATTTCTAGCTAACGCGACGCCACAATCGAATTATTTGTGAGACTATATTCTTATGAAAAAAAAAATTACGCTTTTTCTGGCAATTGCTTTCTTTATCTTTACAGGTACAGCATTCGCTATTGATCCACCAAAGTGGGTAGCTGACTGGACAGTTGTTGTCAGAGGGCGTAATGAAGTCTCTCTTGTATGGAGTATACCAAGGGGGGCTGTCAGAACAATAGTATATAGAAAAAATAGCAATGAGAAAATATTCAAAGCTGTGTTCGAAGGCAGTGTCGCTATCTTTATCGATAAAAACGTACTTGCGGGTACTTATGTATATAAGTTGCAGGCTGTTGATAAAAACAGTAATGTTAGCAACTTCTCTACGCTTAAACCGATAACAGTCAAAAAACCTCCAAACATGGTATACTCTCCGCCAAAATGGTCTGAAAGTTTCATTACTGATGGTCGTATTTTGTTGCGCTGGGAAGATACGTGTGATCTGCCTAACAAGGGTTACAACTTATACCGGAAAGAGAAGGGAAATAAGGATTTTCTGCTTGCCCAGACAGTTCTTGACCCTTCGTATGTAGACAGGTCAGTCAAGTTCTATGATACTGAAAGCAAGGTTCAGTACTATGTGTGCCCGATATCAACTAAGGGTACTGATATGGAATGTTCCGCGGTTCTCACGCTAAAGATTGTGCCAAAAGGTGGCGATTCAGACAATAGCACTCTGAAACTACCCGCGCCAGAGCAACTTGTCATAAGAAAGACTCTGCCCGTGACCAACCTGAAGCTGCCTGATGGGCAGACTTTCTTGAGCCCTACGGATGTCAAAATAGACAGAACCGGTCGGATTTATATTGCCGATACCGGACATAATATTATACATGTTTTTAAGAACAATGGGGATTATGAAAAAGCGATCGGAAATATTATATCAGACAGAGGTGATGTCGAGTCATTTGAGAATTTGCTCGGTATCGATGTTGACAAGAGGGGTGTAGTATTTGGTGTTGATTCTTACAAGGGAATAATAAAAGGTATTAGTCAGCGAGGTAAGCTGGTCTTTAAGGTAGATCTTTTTGAGCTGTTTAAAAGGAATATGGATTATAATTTTGAAAAATTCGGGCTGGTAGATGTTTCAGTCGATGAGAAAGCTAAAGCGATTCTTGTTGTCGATAACTATAACAACCATATATACAAGCTGAATTTAGTGACAGGAAAGTTGATTTCTGTTCTATTGACCCGGGGGCAAAAAAACGGGCAGGTACATTTCCCTACTTTCTCTTATATCGATAAAGCTGGAGATCTTTTACTTGCTGACACAATGAACCAAAGGATAAATGTATATTCTCAAAGTGGTGAGCCTAAGTTCACCTTTGGTCGGAATGGTAATGTTTTAGGTACATTCATAAGGCCTAAAGGGGTTGCGAAGGACTCAGCTGGAAATATTTATGTAGCGGACTCATTTTCGAACTGTATTCAAGTCTTTTCTCCAGAGGGAAAATTTAAGTATGTAATCGGTGATGACAAAGGGAATCAGTTGGCTATGGCAACACCAAATGGGATTTATGTGGATAGAAAAAATAGACTATATATTGTTGAGAAGCTCTTAAACAGGGTACAAATAAGGCAAATGACAGATACTTTAATTAGGTTTGAGGAAAAAACTCAAAAAAAACAATAAAGAGATATGAAAAATTTTAAAACGATAACCCTGCTTCTTCTCATTATTTTCTGCGTCATTGCAGTCAGCGATGACTCTTTCGCGCAAATTGACGGTTCGCCGCATGATATGATAGGACAGGAATATTTCAAACCTGAGGATATTGATAAAAAAAGCAACTGTACTTACTGTCACCTTTCCTACAAGGAGTTAGGATACAAAGTCTGGAGGGGGTTGCCGCCTGAGTTCACGCAGATTGGTAAAATGGGTGCTATATGCTACTCTTGCCATGATGGCGTGACTGTTGTCGATATAAATGTCGATGCTTCTAGAACAGCTTTCTCGCCACTCTCACATGGACTTGATTTGACAAAGCTACCTGAGGGCGACTCTCTTCAGAACGTTCCCTTAAAATACATTACATCTGACCTTATGGAATGCACAACATGTCATGCCCCGCACAAAAATGAAAATAGACCTTTTTTGGCTACGTCGATTAATCAGCTCTGTAATTATTGCCACCGAGCAAGAAGGAACAGTGGTTTTGGAAGGGATAACTCAATAAGCAACCATCCTGTATCTGTCGAGCCGATCGACGTTAAAGGTGGTGCGTCACCTATTAACGCCGACAGCATTTTTAAGACGGAGTTTCCGTCACCTTACCCTACAGCCGGCGCCAGATACAGCAAAACTGGACACTGGGATCTTGGGGGGCATCTGTCTGGTGGTGGTGTCGGTACAATGGAGTGTTTCACATGTCACTCTGTGCATGGAAATGAGCTTGAGGGGCCAAACGAGAACTTGCTGGCAGTAGATCCAATCAGAGAGATAAATGACGAGTTTTGTGAGGGGTGCCATAAAGGTGAGCGCGGTGACGATATACCTACATTTAATGTGTTCCCAAACCCGGGGGGCACTACCGGTGAGAGAACATATCACCCCTGCGATGATGATCTTTCGAATGGGGAGGGTGATATTGTCGAGGTAACTTACCCCGAAGGCTGGCCAGTCGGTTCGCGGGGCAAAAAAATCATTTGCTCCACGTGTCATGATGTGCATAACGGCAAGCCAAATTCACCGGTACTTAGAGCTACAACCGAAGCCACGTTTTGTGAAGAGTGTCACAAGACCCTGCCGCTTGGACATCATCAGAGTGGACCTCTTTCAAACCCAAGTGGGCGGACACTCGCTACAAATGCTTCATGGTGGTTCTACGCGCCGGATAGTGACTGGCAAAATGGAGACCCGAGCATAATTCTTGAGGCTGATCCAGCCTCAAATGGATATGGAATTACTTTTGGAGATCCTGTCAAAAATAAAATATACTGCTCAAGCTGTCACCGGGCGCATAATGCTGGTAATGGCGTGGAAAAAAAGGCCTCACCATCGTTAGTGATTGCTAATACCGCGAGTCAGCTCTGTTTATTATGCCACTCAAAAGAGAACGTAGCGTTTAACGATGACGACATGATGAGAGCATCACACTTTATTGGTGATCCAACCCTTGAGAGTACTTACGCTAAAGAGCCTTTTCTTTTGCACTTATAGAGAAAAAAATGGCCGGAGACCGGACTTGAGTCGAAGTATGGCGGTGATAATGAAAATGTACTCATTTGCGAGTCATGTCATCGAATGCACCCTGACAACCTTAATAACCCTAAGTACGGATACGCGCTAAATAAGCAGTTGTTGGTTGCCAGGTCAGACGATGATACTGAGTGGATTGTTGAAAGCATTAACCACGTTGCTCAGTCTCCTGACAGGGCGGGCGCTTTGCTAAAGGATAATTACCTTTGTGTAGCTTGCCATGGTGAAAGCCCCGGAGAGGATGAAATCGTAGATTCAGAGGATAAGCCCCCAGGATCACACCCTATGATGAACCTTGATGGGGTTATGCCTGACGGTTTTACCAAGATTGAGCGCGGTGAGCAGGATGCCCCGGCTACATATACAAAAAATCTGAACCTGAACTGCAACTCATGTCACAATACACATAAATCTGATAATAGAGCCGGAATCTACATAATGAAATTGGCAGAGGAAAAATATGATACGAACAAAGATCCTTTAAAAATTAATCCAGAATATAGCTTTACCGCTCTCTGCAAGCTGTGCCATAAGGAATATTAACTATACTAAATGACATATTAACCCGATAATCAAATATATAGCTTTCACGCCCCGTCATTCCCGAGGTCGTAATCGGGAACCTAGGACTAAATTCTGAGCAAAGCGAATAAACTCTTTGCTTTAGTTTAATGGGACTGTTTGAGGTCTGGATCCCCAATAGAAGACTCCTGCACAACCTGCTTTTATGTATAAAAACCATTATCGTCGTCCTGAACTGGAGGCGCTCGGGGATGACATTTTAAATAACACGCGGTAATAATTAATAAGTACATACAAAAGCTGTTGATATTGCGCTCAGGACTACTTATTTTATTGCCGGGTTAATAAATAAAACTT
>JAJRXV010000111.1 GCA_024276115.1 Deltaproteobacteria bacterium | reverse complement strand
TTTTACGCATGAGCGCCATGTTGCCGATAGCGATCTCCCTGCCGGCGTAAACTATCTCGACCCCCATACCGGTGATGGAGTTAAATTTTTCCGGTTCGCCGAGCTCGAGCCCTTTCGCTTTCGCTCCGTTGACGATAGCCTCCCCGAGCGGGTGCTCAGAACTTTTTTCAGCTATTGCCGCGAGTTTGAGTATTTCGTCCACATCAAAATCCCCAGACGCGTATATATCAGTCACCTCTGGTTCACCTTTGGTCAGCGTTCCGGTCTTATCAAAGACTACCGTGTTGAGCTGATACGCTTTTTGCAGGCTCTCGGCGCCTTTTATTAATATTCCATGTTCGGCGCCCTTACCGGTACCGACCATAACCGCGGTTGGCGTCGCCAGTCCCATAGCGCATGGGCAGGCGATGATAAGCACCGCGATGAAGATGTTGAGCGCGAAGATGAACTCCTTACCGATGACGAGATACCATACAATGAACGCGACTACGGCGATAGCGACCACCACTGGTACGAACACACCAGAGATACTATCGGCTAGTCTCTGTATCGGAGCCTTTGACCCCTGAGCGTCTTCGACGAGTTTGATGATATTCGCCAGCGCGGTGTCAGCGCCTATTCTGTCCGCCTTAAATTTAAACATACCGGTCTTGTTTATCGTAGCGCCGATCACTGACGCGCCTTCGCTCTTCTCCACCGGCATACTCTCACCGGTGAGCATCGACTCATCAACCGAGGAGTGCCCCGATACGACCGTACCATCCACCGGTATCTTCTGACCCGGCTTCACCACAACAATATCACCGACTACCACATCTTCTATCGGTAGCTCGACTTCATTTCCGTCACGTATTACGATAGCGGTTTTCGCCTGAAGCCCCATAAGCTTCTTTATCGCCTCTGATGTCTTACCCTTCGCGACAGCCTCAAGGTACTTACCGAGCAGAATAAACGCTATCAACAAACCGGCGGTCTCATAATATAGATAACCAGTAGTGATGAACGTGTTCACCATGCTGTAAACGTAAGCGGTACCGGTACCGATCGCGACGAGCGAATCCATGTTCGGCATGAGGTTTTTTATCGCTTTAAAACCGTTGATGTAAAAATAACGTCCGGCGTAGATTATCGGAGTCGTCAACAGGAACTGGATAATAGCGTTCATACGCACACTCACCGGTAGTTCGGGTAGCCCTAAGAACTCGCCCATAGCGATATACAAAAGCGGAATTGAGAGAATGATAGATATGGTGAGGCGCTGTTTGAGGAGCTTCACCTCGTTTTCGCGTTCTTCTTTTTCCGCGTCCTTCGACTCAAAGACCTTCGCGCCGTACCCCGCGTCCTTCACCGCCTGAATCATCCGCGAGACAGTAACAGCTTCATCATCAAAAGTGACCTCCGCCTTACCGGTCGCGATGTTCGTCTTCACTTCCTTTACGCCGCTCAGATGTTCGAGCGATTTTTTAACTATACCGGCGCAGTGGTCAGAGCCCATACCGGTGATCTGTAATATTATTTCACCCTTACCACTGCCTTTTAGTACTCTATAGCCCGCGGTCTCGACCGCTTTCGTCAGGTCATCCATGCCGGCTTTTGAGGAATCGTACTCCACATACGCCTTGGACGACGCGAAGTTGACGTTCGCCTTCGTGACACCGGGCACCTTGTTTAGGCTCTTTGTTATCGCTATCGCGCAGGAGGCACAGCTCATACCGGTGATGCTTAACATCTCCTTTGAGTCTGAGTCCGCGCCTTCACTTGTTTCTAGAGGCTCGCCGGTGTCTGGTTCTGGTTCCTCTGCTTCGGGGTTTAACGCCTTTTCAGGATCGACCTCGAACTTATCCTTGCAGTTTTTTGAGCAGAAGTAGTACGTTTCACCGTTATGCTCACCTGAAAATTTCGATTCTTCTGGATTCACGTCCATTTTGCAAATAGGATCAGTAACCATGCCAACCTCCTTTAATTTTTAATCTATAAAATTCTATTTGGTCTCGTAGTGAGTCTTCACGAGCACTTTTTTATCACCGATTTTTACCGTCGCTTCTATCTGGTGCTTTCCCTTCTCCGAAAGGTTTACATTGCCACCAAAACCGGCGCCCATCTTCATTGCCATCGCTACACCCTCTTTTCCACCCGGAGCTATAGTCTTGTAGTTCACCATAGCGTTTGTGATCTTCTTACCGCTTGCGTCTTCGATGCTGACCATGAGGTGGTGTGTCGCCTTCCCCATCTTCATAGCGATAAAATCGAACGTAAACTTGTAACCATCCTGCTCGACAGTTTGTAGCTTTTTGGCTTTTTCCGTCTTCGCCTTGTCGCCCTTCACCATGCTGTGGTCCATACCACCCATGTTATCCATGCCATCCATCATACTGACTTTCATGCCATCGGCGTTTTTTTTGTCAGTCATCGTGGTATCACAATTCATCTTACCGGTTTCAGGCTTCGGATCACAACATCCTGCAAAAGCGATTGAATAACTTAATAACACTGTAGCAAAAATCCCTAAGAATACAATTTTTTTCATGATTAATCTCCTTTTAACAGAGTTACCTGTTTTATTATGGGGGGGGTATCCCCCATATATTTAATTATTATCGCACGTTATTTAAAATATCATCCCCAAAGGCTTCTATTGGATCTAGGCCTCAAGCATCCCATTAAATTTAAAGCAAAGTTTATTCTCTTTGCTCAGAGTTTTAGTCCTGGTTCCCGATTAAGACCTCGAGAGTGACGTGGCGTAAAAGCTATATATTTGATTGCCGAGTTAATAAAGTAAACTACATAATTCATCCACCTTTAATATTTATAATAGCAATATATGTGCCGATAGAGCCATCCCACGTAACACCCTTAAATCATAAGCTTTATACAATCTCGCAAAATAAGCGCGCTTATTTATGATAGTAGGATATGATTAAGTTTTATGACAAAGTGTAGGATATGCTACATTGATGCGTGTCGGGCAAAAGTGTATTGCATAGGTAAAAAAATGTGGTACGATATAAAAGTACTGTTTTAAACAAACTCCATACTTTATTATAAACAGTAGTTATGATAATCGACTGAAAGCTAGGACTATTACATATCAACATTTGGAGGCAATGTGGATATCATGGGAAAAGAGAATACTAAGGGTAGCAACATAACTATTCTTATTGTTGACGATTCAGAAGCAAGCGTCATTTTGATGCGGCATATTCTAAAGAAGCACGGCTATCCTGAAACTTTAGTGGCAACTTCAGCGGCAGAGGCGTTCAGCTACCTTGGCATATCAGGTGATGGCAGAAGGCATATAGACCTTATCCTTCTTGACGTCGTAATGCCAGAGATAGATGGTATTGAAGCCCTGACGAGGATCAAGGAAGTCGAATCGCTCTCAAATGTCCCGGTAATAATGGTGACTGCCGACGACACCGAAAGTAGCTTGTCAAAAGCATTTGACCTCGGAGCGGTGGACTACGTGAAAAAGCCGTTTAACAAAACAGAATTTATTGCTCGTATCAGATCCGCGCTCAGGCTGAAGGTCGCGTGGGATAAACAGATCGAGCTGACAAAAAAACTCGAGAAGATGACTCTGGTAGATGGATTGACCGGCGCGTCAAACCGCCGTCACTTTGACCGGGTTATTGAGTCGGAATGGAAACGCGCATACCGGAACAATGGTACGATCACCCTTATCATGATAGATATTGACCACTTCAAAAAATACAACGATTCTTATGGTCATTTGCATGGCGATGATTGCCTCAAAAAAGTCGCGCGCGCACTGCTCAATGTGGCGAGACGTCCAACTGACACTGTAGCCCGCTACGGTGGTGAGGAGTTCGCCGTGATACTGCCTGAAACCGACGACTGCGCCGCTCGCATACTTGCTGAAAAGGCGCGGCACGCCGTTGAATCGTTGGCAACCAAGCATAATTGTTCGGATATCTCTGGCTACGTAACAATCAGCTTGGGCGTCGCCACCATGACAACGCCGGAAAATGACTCCGACTATAAGAGCTTGATAAAAAACGCTGACGAAGCGCTATACAACGCCAAGGAGGAAGGGCGGAATCGTGTAAAGATTTTTATGGGAGGTAAGAAGAAGCCGTATTCGGGTTAATTATGTTGACATTTTGCCAAATCTGTATTAAATAGAGCTTACAAATATTTTTTTTTAGGAGATGTTAATGCTTACAAAAGATATGACTATTCAAGAAGTAGTCACAAAATTCCCGAATGCTGTTAATGTGTTTATGCAGCACGGTATGCCTTGCGTAGGCTGTATGGCAGCGCGATACGAGAACATCGAGCAGGGCGCGTCAGCTCACGGTATCGATGTGGATAAATTGATGGAAGACCTGAACAAAGCCACTGGCGAATAGTTAGCCATCGTTTAATTCGCGGAAATCAAACGCGTTTTTTATCAGCTGTACCTCCGGTCTCACCTCGTTGTATATCACGGTAATGACATCAAAACGGAACATCGTATCGGTGATATTTTTTTTGATGATGTAATCCTGTGCCGCTTTGCATATTTGTGCCTGCTTGCGGCGGTTCACCGAGTAGAGCGGATTTACGAGCGTCTTTGGGCTACGCGACTTGACCTCGACGAACGCGATCACATCGCCATCACGCGCGATAATATCCACCTCGCCATAGCGACAATAATAGTTCGTCTCAAGCACCTTGAACTTATGCTTTTTCAGGTACTTGACCGCAATCGCCTCACCTTTGGCGCCGATCGCGCGCTTATTTATATTCATTTAACATTTCTTTTATCGGGGAGAATGTACGACGGTGTATCTTTGTGATTCCGTGCTCTTTTATCGCTTCTATATGCGCTTTTGTCGCGTAACCTTTGTGGTTTTTGAAGTTATAATATGGGTAGGTCCGGTGGTGCTGGTACATGATCCTGTCACGTGTGACCTTCGCGATGATCGAAGCGGCGCCGATAGAAACGCTCTTCGAGTCGCCCTTTGTTATCGTCTTTTGCGGTATTAGAGTGTTGATCTTCTTGTTGCCGTCAACGAGGATGAAGTCCGGCGTTTCATCGAGGTCGATGAGCGCGACCCTCATCGCCTTCAAAGCCGCCTGGAGGATGTTTATCTCCTCTATTTCCCGCTCATAAACTATACCGACCCCGACAGTTATAGCGGTTTTAAAGATAAAGTCGTACAACTCTTCACGTTTTGGTTCTGGGATTTTTTTTGAGTCATTTATATCGGTAGACTCAAAGCCCGGAGGAAATATCACCGCGGCGGCGACGACAGGACCGGCGAGTGGTCCCCTGCCCGCTTCATCAACACCGACTATGTATTTGTAGCCTTTTTTCTGGTAGTGGTTTTCGAAGAATGTCCGGTTGTTCAACAACTCTGGCGAGTTGCCCTGATCACCTAAAAACAAATCGGCGTCAGAAGACGAACCATCACTGTTAGAAAGTTCTGTAAATGTCTTCTGGACGCCATCATTCATTTATAAGCCTTATCGCTTGATTATCTTCTTCTTAATTCCTTGATTCTCGCGGCCTTACCTTTGAGTTCTCTGAGGTAATAAAGCTTCGCTCTTCTAACCCTGCCGAGTGTCTTCACTTCTATCTTGCTGACGATAGGTGAATGTATCGGGAATACTCTCTCAACACCCACGTGATATGACACCTTCCGTACTGTAATAGAAGACCTTACTCCGGCGCTTCTCATCGCGATCACAACACCTTCAAACACCTGGACACGCTCTTTTTCACCCTCAACGATTCTAACGTGAACTCTAACTGTATCTCCAGCTTTAAACTCAGGGATGTCGTCCCGCATCTGGCTCTTTTCTATTTCATCAATAACGTTCATCTTATACTTCCTCCTGGTTTTAAAAAAGGGAATCAAAGAGGAGCTAATAATCCTCAAAATAACCTCTGGTAAATTCTAATATCGTCGTCCCGAATTTGTTTCGGGATCTATAGACCCTGAAACAAGTTCAGGGCGACACTATGGTAAATCATTGCGAAAATAGTCTATCTAATATTATAGCTACCGCACTCCTGACTGACAGGTGGTTGTAGTCCGTCGACCCGGAAATCGGCTCCAGCACATAATCCGCATCTTCTATAATCGCTCGCTCAAGCCCCCACCCAGTACCAAAAAGCATAACATAATGGTCATCTGAGTCAGCCATCACTTCTCTCATCGAAGAATAGCTTATGCTTTTAACATATTTTTTCGCCGCTGTCACTATAATTTTTGGTTTTTTACCATTTTTTTTTTCTACTTCACTCTTTATCGCGTCAATATCTTCTTTTACATCGACTATATCAAGCGCCTTCTTCCGGTCATCGTTGTAGCTCGCGCCATATCCATCCGTCCAGTGCTTGATGATCTTTTTGACCAGCGTTACCTGCTCCTCTAGCGGTGTCACAATATAATACCGCTCAAGCCCGTAAGTCCGCGCGCACCTTGCGATATCGTGGATATCAAGGTTGGTCACAGCAGATGCTATCACCTCTTTACGCCGGTTATACACCGGGTAGTGGACAAGCGCTATAGAAGCTGTAGAAGTGTTTTTAGTCAATTTATTTACCTTAAAATAAAATTAATATTTAACAAGCGGTTCGAGCGAAAAAGATTCGCCCTACTCTTTTTTATCAATCATATCCGGGCGTATCCGCTTTGTCCGCTCCAGTGCATCGCCTTTGCGATATTCCTCTATCTTCGCGTGATGACCTGACAAAAGAACCTCAGGCACCTTCAGCCCCATGAACTCCGCCGGTCGCGTGTACTGCCCATACTCCAGCAGTCCGTCAGAGTGCGACTCATCTTTGTGGGAGTCGTCATTCCCGAGTACACCACCAACGAGCCGCGCTACCGAATCGATAACAGCCATAGCCGGTATCTCACCACCGGTCATAACGTAATCACCAATCGATATCTGCCGTGTGACATAGTTCTGGCGCACCCGTTCATCAACACCCTCGTATCTGCCGCACAGCATCACGAGGCGTTTTTTTGTCGCCAGCTCCCGCGCGATATTCTGGTTGAAAAGCTCGCCCTGTGGGGTCAGAAGTATAACCTCTTCACCCTCTTCGAGTTCATCCTTCATAGCGTTGATGCTCTTGAGCGCTCTGTATATAGGTTCGACCTTCATCAACATGCCACAGCCACCACCAAACGTGTAATCGTCAGTGGTATTGTGTTTATC
>JAJRXV010000110.1 GCA_024276115.1 Deltaproteobacteria bacterium | reverse complement strand
GTAGTATTGGAAATCAGGGATGCCGAAGATCCGTTTCGCCGCTTTGAGCGCGTGCGTCGCGAGGATCGTAAGTTTCGATTTCAGCCCTAATTCGCAGGCGGTAAAATACGCCGCCGCGAGCACCAACGCCGCGATATTCTTAAGCCTTTCATGTTTCAGCACCCGCACGTCCTCAAGATCGTAGCTCTGTTTTATAAACCGGATCGTATCCTCGACGCGCCACCTCGTCAGGTACGCCTGCACCATCCACCACAAAACTTTCCGGTTTTTCCGCATCGCGACATTCGTCAGGAGCATCATCGGTTTCGCCCCGAAACCCTTTACCACAATGAGATAGAGCTGTTCGCTTCGTCCGGGGAGCCTCACTTTTTTGAACCCGAACTCGATGATGTAAACTTTCTCCTTGCCATCTTTCACCTTCACAATCCGCTCAGCGTAAGCCGTTTTGCAACTTTCCGCAAGCTCTTTCGCCAAAACATTTTTACTGCGGCTGACAAGGTGACGGCTCCCGACAAGCCTGATAATAAAGCGCTTTTGACCGTTAATGAGCGGGTTTAGCAAATTTCCACGATCGCCGCCGCGGTCGATCACATAGATGCCGCGAGTCACGATTTTTTCTGCCACCAAATCCACGGCTTTAAGTATCTCATCGTTTTCACTGATGAAATCCGGAGCCTTCGTCGAGTAAAGTTCGTGGTAAAGCGGGGTGATGTTCGCTTCGCCAACCTCGGCGGCAATCACATCTATGGTCGAATAGCCATCGACGATTTTGCCTTCGCTCCCGTCCCTGACTTGCGCCAAGTACTCTATTTTCTTAGCGTATTTCTTCGCAATATCTGACGGATCGATGATGATGAGAGTGTCGTCTTTTATCCTTGGGGCGGCGTCCTCAATGATTTTTTCGGTCAGACGGCGGGCGGGTCATTTCTCTGAAAGCCGCGCTGAGAGCCGACTTATGCTCTTTTTTATCGGGATACCCTCTTCTAAAGCGCGCGCGATTTCTGAAAGCCTGACCGACCCCTTCGCTATGATGCCCCAGATCGCCTCTGCCACGAACCGCCGCATAACTTTTGGCAGACCGTCAGAAAGTTTCCCCGAAAAAAGTATAATTTGTGCTCGTATTTTGACGGCTATTTTGCTATTACGCATGGGAGTCTCCTTTTTAAGTGGTTACTTTTGCTACGCTAATGTGAATGCAATCATAACAGAAGGGGGCTCTTTTTTTAAGAAAAAAGTTACCAAAAAAATTAAAAAGGCGAAAAATACCTCAAAAAAAATGAGAAAAAAGACCAATTCCACTTGTGATAACGGCTATCTCATTGTTATTACATGGCATGTACGATTTACTGAGGAAAAAACGGGATAACTTCCAGGCAATATAGTCTGTTTCCCCGTTTTTTCAATAAAGTGATAGGTAATGATCTCAAATCCCCTCTTGAGAGGGGTGGGTGCGAAGCAGACGTGGTGTGTAAGTCATTGATTTTTATCAAGTGTACACTTTTTACACACCCCGCCCTGTCGGGCAACCCCTTTTTAGAGGGGATTTTCACGTTTCCACTTCAGCTTACATATAAGTTATTAACAATATTGTTTTATTTAGCATTACTATTTTTTTTATGGGGAAACTTGACAAATATAGTGTGAGCCGAAAAAGTGGATTCAGATAGAGACATTCAGGAATGACGGTGTACCCTATCCATGATAGTATAATACAGGGGCGCGCCATTACCGGTCGCCCCTGTATTAAAAAGGGTGAAAACATAGTGCTCGCAATTGCACCAAGCCCGTTTCTGACACGGGCAACTGAAAAACTTAGTATCCTGTCATGCAAGAAGTGACGCGAACTTACAAGATAAAGAGCCGGCAAAGCGCGTCAGTCCTTACATGACAGGATACTCAATCATATTTAACGTTTGAGAGCCAGCAGTTCCTGGATCATCTCATCACCGGTAGTAATAATCCTTGAGTTGGCCTGAAAACCCCTTTCAAGGATGATCATACTGGTAAACTCCTGCGACAGGTCAACGTTACTCATCTCGAGGAATCCTGACAATATAGTCCCTGTACCACCAGAACCAGATTCGACAACCGGAAAGCCTGAGCCTGAGTTTGGAGACTCAGCGAATTTAGTCTCACCGATCTTTGTCATACCTTGTGGGTTTGAGAACCTGGCTAGAGCGACCTGCGCGACCTCCTCGGTCGTACCATTGTCAAACACGGCGATGATCGTACCTTTTTCGTTGACACTGATGTTAACTGCTGTAGCGTCACCAGCGGCAGTTGTTGTGAATGTGAACGAGTCACCATTAGCAGGACCAGAACCACCGGTAAGCGCGGTGGTTGTCATAGATTCAACGACAGCAGTAAGGTCATCGGCAGTGATATTAGCGGTAATAACACCACTTGTTGGTGAAGTGGCGTTATTGATATACGCCTCTAGCTGTGCCGGTGTAGTCTGAACAACACCTGTACCATCAGTTTCTAGATAGATAACAATAGTATCGCCGGTCACATTCGCGCTTAGGTTTTGGTTGATGTTAGACGCGTTAAGCTCAACGGTAATAAGATTACCACCGCCGCCAAAATCATTGGCGGTAATATCCATGGAGTAGTTCGCGCCTGTGTTTGCAAGAACCGTACTAGACTGTTGCTGTGTTGGACCAAGCAAGTCAAACGATCCTATGGCGGCGTGGCTATATGTACCCCCAACAGTAGCTACTGGTGGTGTAAGAGCACCTGTTTTCGCTCCAATGACGTCAAAACTACCAGAACCTGCGGGACCATTTGTACTACATGTAATAGTCCAGGTATCAGAGATAGTTGATGCTGTTGTGGAAACATTGCTCAATGTTGTGTCACCTCTGTTCGCACCCTGTACCGGGGCAGTAGAGGATGACAAAATGTTTGTAATATCCCCATCACCACGCCTGTCAAGGTTTATCCAACCGAGCGAATCCTTTGTGGCGCTGATAATACCATCACCGTCTGAGTCTGTCCAACCATAGACCAGGTCACCAGTTTGTGCGCTAACGAAGTTAAAAACGTTATCAACGTTAAAAACACCAGCTCTCGTATAGAAAAAACTTGATCCAGAGCCAACAACGAAAAAGCCGTCCCCCTGAATAGCGAGGTCGGTAGAAACATTTGTAGACTGGAGTGAGCCTTGACTAAAGTTAGTGTCGATAGACGCGATTGTCATACCGAGTCCGATTTGCTGTGGGTTCACACCACCAAGGCTACTGGTACCGGCCTTGGCTCCTGAAAGTGTTTGACTCAGTGTATCTTTGAAGCTGACCCGCCCACCTTTATAACCCGGTGTGTTGACGTTAGCAATGTTGTTACCAACAACGTCCATGGCCAAAATGTGTGTCCGAAGACCAGAGATACCTGAGAAAAATGATCTAAGCATAACTCACATCCTCCTTACATCCAGGCTTTCGCCCAGAAAATTTCATTTTACATCATCTCAGGATCAAAACCCCGAAACAACATGTTAATAAGAACCCTATTTAACGGCGGAACTGTCCTCTCTAACCGAAACGACTTGAGAAAGCAATATTCCCATCTCTTCCCCATCTTTTTCGATTGTCAAAAGGATTTCACCATCATCTTTCATAAAGATGACTTCTTTTACGACACCAGAGACAAGCGTCTCAACAGTCTCTCCATCAACCTCCTCGCTGACATCAGCGAGTACCTCCCGCCCTATCATGCTTGTCGCGTAAGTCGCGTTTGAATCCTGCATGACACTCTGCTGAGAGATCATAAGGTCTTTAATGGCAATCAACTGTTCAACTGTTGTAAACTGCGCGTTTTGCGCCAACATCTCATGGTTTTCCATAGGGTTCAAGGGGTCTTGATACTTCAGCTGAGTTACCAGCAGTTCTAAGAAATCATCGTATTCAAGACTTGCTTTGGTCGCATCATCACTTTTACCGCTTGAGCCCGCACTCCCTTTCGTCCCATTAATGGAGGTTAGGCTTTGTTGCTTTGGAAATACTGAGTTAATCTCACTTTGTGATATCATTTTTTTTATCCTCATCTCCATTCTGTTTCCAGAATAATTAATAAATCATGCGGGCATAAGCATCCTTAAAAGCAATTAAGCCCATCACGCGACAAAGTTCAAGCGCTCATTATCCGGAATACTACCCATAGAGTAAGTCGAACTATGCGCCGCCTCTATATTCACCTGCTGTAAATGTTCAAACTGTTGACGTTGTTTATATCTCTTTTGTCTTCTAGAGCCATTTTGTTGCTGAAAGTCAGACTGCCCTTTATGCTCTTGCCATTTATCACCTACAAAAACATTGATTTTATCAATCTTTATGCCTTGCAGGTTAAGAGATTCCTTTAACTGAAACAGGTTACTCTCCACAGCCTCTTTAGCAATAGAAGTCTCAGTCATGACTCTGGCTGTAACTCTGCCATCCTCAACGGAAATTTTCATAAAAACCTCGCCAAGCTTAGCAGGGTTGAGCTGGATCTTCAGCATGTTCTGACCATCTTTCATGAAACTCTTCGACTTATCGATTATCTGCGAGATAATATCTATTTTTGTGCTTCTGTCAATCGTCTCGCTTCCCTGCAGGTTCATAAGCTTCTCGAAAGAATTGATCTGCTGCCCTTCCGCTCTGACTTTCGCGTGGGATACAGACCTTGACATCTGAGCCATAAGATCGATATCTCTTGAGGTTTTTCCCTTACCAACATCAATGTCGAGCTCAGGTTGCGCAGAAGTCGAAACGACTTTAACCTTCATACTCTCAAGAAGATCATTAGCAACTTGCTTACCATTAATAGCAGAATTCGTTTCTGTTGGGACCTCAGCTTTCAGTAAGCTCTCTTTTGCCCCAACGTCCCGACCACTCTGGCTTACGTCAAGTATCATTTTTTGAGAGAGGATCGACTCCTTAGCCTCCTCTGGTATAATATCCTCGACAATGCCATTGCTGTCTAGCCCTTTCATGAAATCAGCTTGAGCAACCTCCGCTGTATCAAGTTTAGAGCTCATCTCGTTAAGCTGCTTCTCAATGTTTTTGTACCTGAGGGTCATACTGTCATTTTTTTCACCTTTAGGCTTGCGTGAGGCATCGAGATCGTCAAGCTCATCAGAGCCGGCAAGAATATTAGTTGACAACTCTCTCTGTTCGGCGGTCAACTCACCCTCATCGGTGCTGTTTTGACTCATAACAGTAGCCCATTCAGGTTCTAGCTGCCCAGACGACTTGATTATCTGTATGATCTTATCAAAATCAGATATTTTATCAGTCTCTTTTTGAGTATTGACTGATATATCCATAAATTCATTCTGTTTTTTGCTAATATCATTCTCAATAACCAGGTCTGCCACCATACCTTCAAGGTCAGCGCTACTTGACTTAGAAAGAAACTCAGCCAGACTGTTCAACTTATCTACCAGGTTCGTC
Organism: Deltaproteobacteria bacterium; assembly: GCA_024276115.1. Lineage (GTDB taxonomy): Bacteria > Desulfobacterota > JAJRXV01 > JAJRXV01 > JAJRXV01 > JAJRXV01. The sequence continues at coordinate 19,421 of JAJRXV010000110.1, read as the reverse complement.
AACTTTAACTCAACAATATTGCTCGCGCCCAGCTCAGCGGCCTTTTCAAGAAGCTCAGAATTCTCTCCCATAGAAAGTTGTGCATTTTCAAACATCCTGTTCAACACAACCTCAACCTGAGCTATGTCAACCCCCAAAAGAGCCCCTATGTACGTAAGAGCGTCCCTCGCTTCTTTCTTCAACTCCTCTACCTGCTTGTTATCATCAAGCAATGTAGATTCTGAAGGTCCGGTAACGTCACCACCACCTTGCACCTGCTTAGCTCTAGGCTCACGTGCTTTACGAGCCTTGCGCCTAAACTCAGCCTTTTCAGTTCTCATGTCGTGAGAGTCATCCCTTTCAGGCTTCTTTCGTTGAGCCCGTTGAGCATTTTGACGTTCGTTATTAGCGCCTCTGACCCTATTATTAAGCATACTTGAAAAGCTATTTTCATCTCTTCTGGTCGATCTCCTTTTATTCATCATTCCATTGATACCAGAAGATATTTTTTTTGAACTGCTATTAAGAAGGTTTGAGTTACCTGAAAACAAGTTTGGTAGCGTCATTAAATCTTTCATTCTTTTCACCTCCTTTCATAATTTATTTTGAACCATGATATGTCTTAATAAACGATAAGGGTATTTTTTCCCACTTGCTATGGGCAATATCTCCTATCATCATTCATTTTTCATTTCACTTTACACCGGATACTCCTATAATATTAAGTATTTACATGCTTAGTCGAAACATTATGTCAAAGTTGATTTATTCATACTTTAATGATAATGCAATTAGCTTGCCAATTTGAAGGTGGTGTTTTTTTCTGTGGAATTATGTTTTAGGAAGTTACTACGGAAACTACTTATCTATCTATTCATCTCTTTTGTTATCTCTTTGACTTTGTTTGAGTCCATAGAGTCTAGGATTTTACCGGATTTTCGGGAGTTCATCAATGATATTAATTGCGCGGCAAACTTAGTGTCGAGCTTTTCGAGAGCCTTAGCCGCCTCCTCAGGTCCCATAGATTCATACAGTTTAACGATACCACGCATCTTCTGGATACGCTTTTCATCCATATCATTCACTTTGAGCTCCAAAGCCTTTGCCGCACTGTTAAGTTTTTTATAATCCTTACTGATCTCAGCCTGCAAGGCTTTTAACCTCTTCTCATGCTCCTCAAGTTCCGTCTTCTTCTTCTCAAGGCTTTTGCGCTCATCCTCTATCATCTTATACAGTTCAGAAAAGTCCGCGCCCTTATCCTTCTTGCCGAGGATAGGGTCCGTTTTTTCTTCAGCGGCATATAAAAAGGGCTGAGGCAACAGCATAAGCGAAAACAAGAATAAAAAGAGCAATATCGCGACTATTTTTCTTAAGTTATGTCCAATTATTTTATTCATACATTCGGATTATACCCTTTTTTTTTGAATAACGCAAGAATTTGTGATATCCCCATACATACTACTAACCCGGCAATTAATAAATGTATAGTATTTTCCAAGTGCCTCCACCAAAGTCATCCCCGAATTTCTCTGTCGGGGATCCATGAGCTAAACATCTTGTTAAACTTAAGTTTTTCGCTTTCGCTCAATATATTTTAATCATGGTTTCCCGATTAAAACCTCGGGAATGACGTAGGATGAAAGCTATTTTTTATTCCCCTTTTTTTTGTGAGTTTTTTGTGAGTTTTTGTGCGTTTACTTGACTTTTCTTTTTTGCATGATATACTCTTTAGCTATACGCTTTATAAGCGCATTATTAATAATATTTTATTAAAAAGGGAGAAAAAAAAATGAAAAAAATCTTTATCTTAGTATTGATTGTAACAATGGCGACATTTGTAGCCGGAATATCTTTTGCCGGTGATGGTCCTGAGATCACAGTAAGTGGTAATATTGAGCTTGATTACTCTACCGTAACACATGATGACGGCGTTGACGGAACTGCCGATGTTACCTATGCCGGCTTCGGCACAAGTGACGCTGACGTAAACGTAAAAGCAGTATTTGATGACTCTACAGAGGCATATATCAAGATGGACATAGATGATTTTAAAAGTGGTTCTGTAAAATCTGACTCACTCTTAGAAGAAGTACATGTAACATTCAAGAAGGTCGGCGGGGCTCCAGTCAATATCAAAGTCGGTAAAATGGAAGTACCTTTCGGTATGGACAAAGACAAAGGTATATCTGATCCTTACACTCACAACTCAGGCACAGGATTCATGGTTAATAAAGTAAGCCACTTTGGAGAAGTAGACAACAAGTTCGGCGTGAACTTCATCATCACTCCAATCGAAAGCACCGATTCCGCTAAGAAGAGCACACCAGTGATCGAACTTAGCGTTTTCGAAAATGATACAGCTCAAGACTATGATACTGGTGAAGACCCAGCAGATACAGGTCTATATCAATCATTTGCTGTAAGTGTAACCAGCAACGAAAGAGTGCCAAATTTGATGGCGAAAGTATCATTTATATCAATGCACAAAGAAGGAACAGAAACCGATACAAGCACAGGTGTAGTGGATGATTCTACCGCAATCAGCATAGCGGCTGACTATAAAATCAAACCAATCGACACTTCAGTTTACGCTGAACTCATACTCGGCGCTGACCTTGATCACGTAGAAGGCTCTGACCAGGAGATATACCATATCGGAGTAGAGGCGAAAGTAGTTGAGAAAGTATACGCGGTTGTTCAGTATAACTCACTTACTAACAAGATGGACGCGACAGATGTTGAGCCAAACTATAATAAGATCAGCATTGCTGGTAAGTATAAAATGGACAACAAAATCGAGCTTCTTCTTGAGTACGCTACTGAGACTTACGACGCTGATACCGGCGCTGATGATGTAACAGCAAACGCTGTGTCAGCTAGAGTGAAGTGTAACTTCTAAACAAAATGTAAATAAGTATTTACACTCAAGCAGGGGCGGGGCAACCTCCCTCTGCTTTTTTTATTGACCAAATACCTTCTGAACCGCCTCAATCACATCATCAACATCTTTATCAGTCAGCTTCGCGGAAAGCGGTAGTGAGATCGTCCGGTCAGAGATATACTCCGCGTTTGGAAAGTCTCCAGCTGAATAGCCATACTTCTCGGCATAAAATGGATGCAGATGCAACGCTATGTAATGAATACCGGTACCGATGTTCAACTCCTGCAACTCACTTTGTACTACATCGCGGCTCTTACCCGCCTCCTCTGTTTTTACAAGAAGCGTATATAAGTGCAGAGCGTGCTTGATTTCTGGTATATCCACCACCGGCGTTATCACGGCTAACTCCGCGAACGCCTCGTTATAACGCGCGACAATTTCCATCCGGCGTTTGTAATATTGCTCTACCCTGCCGAGCTGATGTATCCCAAACGATGCCTGAATATCAGTCATATTGTACTTAAATCCGGCAGAAATCACCTGATAATGTTTGAATCCCTCATCAGAGTAACGCTTCCAGGCATCCTTCGTCATACCATGGAGCGCGTTCACTTTGATCGCCTTTACCCAGTCGTTATGGTTCGTCGTTATCATCCCGCCCTCAGCCGTTGTGATATTCTTCGTCACATAAAAGCTGAAACAGGTCGCGTCACCGATGTTACCGACCTTGCGACCCTTGTACTCACCTTCCACACAATGCGCCGCGTCCTCGATTACGTACAGGTTATGCTTTCTGGCGATCGCCATTATCGTATCCATTTCACATGGACGTCCAGCGAAATGTACCGGTATGATCGCCTTCGTTTTATCGGTGATAGCCGCCTCTATCTTCGTCTCATCGATGTTCATCGTATCTATGTTAACGTCAACAAAAACCGGTACACCACCAGAGTGAATGATAGCGTTAGCCGTAGCGCAAAAAGTCATTGGTGTCGTTATCACCTCGTCACCAGGCTGAATACCCGCGGCAAGTATGCACAAGTGTAGCGCGGCGGTGCAGGAGTTGACAGCTATGGCGTCGTGAGTACCGACGTATTCGGCGAACATATCCTCAAAGCGCCCTACCTTCGGTCCGGTTCCAATCCACCCCGAGCGTATAGTTTTTACGACCTCTTCGATCTCTGGCTCTTCTATGAGCGGGCTACCAAATACTAAAAAATCTTCACGTTTTGACATAATCTTTTGCCTTTCATGCTGAATTATGCCTGACTATATATAACAGAAATACGATAGTCAAGTAAATTACAGTAGCATGTTACAGAACCATGTTGCAGTAGTACATGAGCATGTTGCCCAATGCAATTTAGGGGGATTTCCCCCTACACTCCCGTTGGTCGTACCCCCTTTTTACAGGTACTTACAGCGATGGCTTTTTTGAAAACAGGGAGAATTCTCTATTTGGCAACAGTCCCTACATACGCCACCAACAAAACTATATTGTAGAAAAGATTCTTATACAGTGACTTCATACAGGCCGACAATAGATTCAAAGATGACTTTTCGTTGCCCTGACGGCAGTGTCGCGCTTATGAAGAAAAATGCTTACTATCTCTGTCGCTGGTAATAGGCGCGCATAAATTCTTTAATAAAAAACGCGAATTATAAACCATATTAATAGTTAGGCATAAAAACACTTGATTTTATAAGACTATTAATGTAAAGTTTCAGCAATTATTACAATAGTTCGTGTACAATAATAAAGAAAGTTGAAATCCGCCTACATTCTGATATAATTACAAATGATTGTTTTATAAGGCATATACTCAATATCTTTTATTTTTTTCAGGAGGCATAGCTTGGCAAATAAAAACGCGGGTAAAAAACATAGCACCACAAAAAAAACTTCTCCTGTAATAAGTCTTACTTACAAAGTATTAGCGCCTGTATTTATTACTCTCCTTATTCTATTGATGTCTCTTGCTGAGGGTAGCTTACTCTCAAAGGCAACAATTTTATTATTAACAGTAGCGGTTTTCATTCTGACCTTCGAGCGACTTGTCGGTGGTCCATTAAAAAAGGTGAGCAAATCATTTAAGTCGATTGCGAAAGGCGATTTTACCGGTAAAATAAACGAAAATTATAGCGGTGAGCTAAGAGCAATCTCTCAAAGCATAAACTCTATGGTCGATAGATTCAACAACCTTTGCGGTACTATTATACAAGAAGCTTCACTACTGGCGGCATCTGCTGAAGAGTTTTCCCAAACAACCAAGGAGAGCGTTAAAGGCGCGAGTGATCAAGCCACAAAAATTGATGAGGCTTATCAGGCTGTGCAAGAGTTTAACCGTGCGATAGAAACAATAGTCGACAAATCTGAAGCCGCTAAAAATGGCGCGGAAGAAGCTACCATATCAGCTGATAACGGTCGGGATATCATAAAAAAAACCGTCGCAACTATGGATCATACATCAAGCGCGGTTCAAAACGCCGCGGCTAAAGTCAATGAACTCGGTGAGAGTTCAAAGCAGATCGGTAACATTACCGCGGTTATCAGGGAAATAACCAACAAAACAAACCTGCTGGCGCTTAATGCAGCCATAGAAGCCGCGAGAGCCGGTGAGCATGGAGTTGGTTTCGCTGTTGTCGCTGAGGAAGTCAGAAAACTAGCCGAGCGAACATCCAAAGCCACAAAAGAAATAGAAAATACTATTCAAAATATCCAGGGGGTAACTGAAACTGTTGTAATACTTATGGAAGATACAACGAAAGAGGTCGGGGAAAGCGCAAGCCTTATAAACACCGCGGGGGAAGCGTTAAATGAAATAATATTGAAGGTAACTAATGTTTCTGATGAAATAACAACTATAGCCTCCTCTGTCGTGGATCAAAAGAAAAACTCCAATAGTATAGTTGAGAATATAGAGATGGCCGCGTCTGTCGCGCAAATATTCACAGTAAGCGCTATGGAATCATCCAAAGCCTCAGAGGAACTAAGTCAACTCGCCGCGGAGTTAGCATCGGTAGTACACAATTTCAAAGTAGACAACAGAAGTTCACAATAATGCCATTAAATCAAAACTCAACACAAAAACGTTTTTTCAAAAAAAGCCTCGGTCAGAACATATTGATCGACAAAAATATTATTGACAAGATAATTCACAATCTTAACATAAAAGAGAATGACGTACTCATTGAGATCGGTCCAGGGCTCGGCGCCATAACCGATGAGCTATCGCTTCTGCCTAACAAGGTAATCGCGATAGAAAAAGACACACGCTTTTTTGATAGGCTTACAAGAAGGTACCGAGGCTCACCAAACATAGAAATCCTCAACGCGGACGCCTTAAAAGTAGACTACGCTGAGATAATCGGTAATATTGACAAAAAAATAAAAGTTCTAGGGAATCTGCCATATAATATATCGACGCAAATCCTTATAAAGCTGTTCGAGTATAAGAGACTATATAAATCATTCCTCTTTATGTTCCAAAAAGAGGTGGCAAACCGGATCATCGCGCGACCTTCTACAAAAGCTTATGGTATCCTGAGCGTTCTTGCACAATATCACAGTCACTCTGAAATCGTTATTACAGTCCCGGCTACCTGTTTCAAACCGAGACCGAAGGTAGAATCGGCAGTAGTACTCTTTGAGATATATGAGGCTCCACCATTTCCGGTGAAGGATGAGAAACTCTTTGTCGCGGTGGTTAAGAGAGCATTTTCAAAAAGACGCAAGACGCTCTTAAACTGTTTCAAAGGTTTTAACTTTGATGAGACGGATGAGTTTGATACCGAAAAAATATTCCAGAGCGTAAATATAAATCTCAGCAGGCGTGGTGAGACTCTTTCTGTAGAGGAGTTCGTAAACCTTACCAACAGTTTTTCGAGTTATATGGAGGCTGAAGAATGTTAGCTAAACTGAAAGAATTACTTAACAGCTTTATCACGCCGGAGTCACCTGAAAGTACCCAGGATGACAGCATGTCTGTAGAAGAACGTTCGCGCGTTGCTGTCGGCGCGTTACTGATAGAGCTGGCGGCGTCTGATGGTGAATATGAAGAGAGCGAAAAAAATGTGATCAACAACCTTCTTAAAAATGAGTTTGACTTGTCTGATGCTGAGGTAGATGAGCTGATAAAGATGGCCGGTAAAGAACGCGATAAAAGCATAGATTTGTGGCGTTTCACTAAAACGTTAAACCAAAGCTATACGAAACCAGAGCGCATTCATGTCTTAGAGATGGTCTGGAAGGTTATCTACGCAGATGGGCGGCTTGATGGACATGAGGACTTCTTGGTACATCAACTGGCGACTCTGCTCAAGCTTGAGCATAAAGATCTGATAGGAGCAAAGATCCGAGTGAAAAACAGCACAACCTAAAATCCTCGTCTTTCTAGTAATTTATTCATATTTTCCTTGAAATAACATATTTCTTCATGTATTATATTATAGTAATTGCTGTCTATTTCACTTGTTCAAAGGAAGATTCATGAAACAGCGGAAAGGATACGCGCACTTCTTTTATGCCCCTGTAATTATTTTACTCGGGATTGCATTCTTAGCTCACAGTGGGCTTATCTCCTATGTCATCTTCGCGCCCAAGTCCATAAAAAAACAAAAGATAAGTAAAATTAAGTACGGTCCTGTCAAAATTAGCGGTATTATTGATGAAAATTCGATTAAATACGGTCAGGTCGATACAAGCAAAGCAATAATAAATGATAAAACAGGTAAAGTAAAGATAGTCTTTGGTCGATTTGAGCGTATTGTAGACCCGAAGAAAAAATACGCGAGAGAAAATGTCGATGTAGAAAAACTTGGCATTCCACGGGCAAAAAAGATAGTAAACAGACCTCTAAATTATGACGCGGTCGATGTCATAGGTATTTATTACCCGCTGACTAAATCAGTTTACGCATATCATATCAGGGGTAGAGTGAAGGGAGCGAAGTTTAAGATCTCGGGTTCTGAGTACTCAAAGTTGCCGATTAATATTCTTTTGGGTATTATTTTTATCGTATTCGGTATGTACGCAATAGTGAAAAAATAATGAGCGCGCAAGGTACAATAGTATGCTAAACAGAAAAATGCTAAAACTTACCATCCTCGCCTTTTCTTTATTTATCTTTTCATGCGCGCGGCATAATATAAAAAAGATATCAGACTATGAGTTTGATAACGCGGTCATAACCCAGGACACAGTGCTTTCTGGAAGTATAACCATCAAAGGTTCTCTGATAGTCAAAAAAAGCGCTAACCTTACAATACTCCCTGGCACAATAATCCGGTTCAAAAAATTCCTCAAAGATGCCGATGACATATCTGATAGCGATATATATGTTGAAGGTAGCATTCATGCGGTCGGTACAGAAGACAACCCGATTCTATTTACTTCTGCCGAAAAAAAGCCCACTATGAACGACTGGAAATATCTGATGGTAAACTTCGGGCGCAAAAGTGAGCTTAAACACTGCATTGTCGAGTATGCGTTCAGCGGTGTGCAAATACACTTCACCGAGGCAAAAATCACTAAATCCGTATTCAGAAATAACCGCGATGGTGTACGTTTCTCCACCGCTAAGATCACCGTGAAAGACAACAATATATATGATAACGTAAATGGGATCAGGTACGAAGAGCGCAAAGCCCCCGCTCTTATTACACAGAACAATATCACAAATAACAAAATAGGTATCTTCTGCGTCATAAAATCTGATGACGCGTCAACGATCACTAACAACAACATATTCAACAACACTGATTACAACGTCAAGCTCGGTCTTGACCAAAGCTCAGACATAACGCTGAAAAATAATTACTGGGGTAGCGTAGATGAGAAGGAAATAAAAAACAAGCTCTTTGATAAAGATTTTGATGACACGCTCGGACAAATTATATACTCTCCATACTTAAAGCGTCAGATAAAAACTTACAAGCCCAAGCAACCACACACACAATTGCAATAATACCCTGCCTGCCTCCAGAGGAATGATGGGGTATTAACAGTTTGATTGTAGCCGCTGTTTCACTGGTATGGTGTATAATGTAAGACCTCTGAACAACCTGCTTTTATGTATAAAAACTACTGCCGTCGTCCCGAACTTGAGGCGCGCCTCTGGTTTCGGGATCTACCTAGATTTATAGGGTTACCAGATCCTGAAATTTGAGACCCGTCTCAAATTCAGGACGACAGTTTTGGAGTTGTGCAGTCTTTATATTTTATCGCCATGTTAATATATTCAGCCTGGTTTTACCCCCCCAAAAAAATTCCTTTAAAGTTCCACCTAAATCTGCTATATTGAGCTATCGTACATGACACGGAGGTGATCTATGAAAGTATTAGCGATCTCAGGTAGCCCGAGAAAAGATGGGAACACAGAGATATTAATAAGCAGAGTCTTAGAGGGTATGGGGCTCACTGAGTTTGAGATTGTCAGGGTGAACGATCTGCTCATCCGCGGTTGCCAGGGGTGCAGGTCGTGCCGCACAGAAGGGGCGACCGGATGTGTGCAAGACGATGACATGCAAAAGCTCTACCCACTAATAAAAGAAGCTGACGTGCTAGTAATGGGCTCACCGATATACTACGGATACCTCACCGGGCAGATGAAATGCTTCATCGACCGCTGGTACGCCTTTCGGGACGTGAACCGCGAGTTGAGACTGCCAGATGGTAAAAAATGCGTATTCGTCATCGCGCAGGGGGCTCCAGGACGTGAGCGGTACGAAGCAGTCATCACCGATATCCGCCATATATTCGAGAAGTACGGAATAAACGCCAGCGTTGTAGTCGCTGACGGAGTAGAAGACAAGGGGAGCGTTCTCAATCATGAAGAGGTGATCGAGGAAGCGTTTTTCATCGGAGCAAGTGTAGTGTCAAGTAAGAAATGTCGTGATATTGCGAAGTAATTTTTTTTGTATGCAAGGCGCGAAAGAGGGAGCATAGCCAAAGCTATACGACTAATAGAGCAACGCCGCATACAGAAAAAATAACAAGCAAGATACGACAATTGTTGCTTGACTCGACACTAGCAAAGCTCAACTCATTATAGGTATTTTATCGGATCAGTAGCGTTCGCGGCCTCGAAACCTTTCAGCCGCAACTGGCAACTGTCGCACTGACCGCAGGATGTATCATCATCCGCGGGATCATAACAACTGAAAGTCAAAGAATAATCAACACCGAGCTCAAGGCCGGTCGTGATTATCTCAGCCTTTGTCATACTGATAAGTGGTGCTTTTATCTTTATATTACCACCCGACACTGTCGTCTTCAGCGCATAGTTCGCCATATTCTCAAACGCTTCCATAAACTCTGGGCGACAGTCTGGGTAGCCGCTGTAATCTATCGCATTCGCCCCGATGAAAATATCGGTAGCGTTATTAACCTCGGCGTAACCGAGCGCAATCGAGAGAAATATCACGTTACGCGCCGGAACATACGTAACAGGGATGTCGTCAATAATATCACGCGCTTTCGGCACGTCGATATCAGCAGTGAGCGCGGAACCGCCGATAGCGCGAAGATCGACGTTTACGATGATATGCTTCGCCACACCAAAATGCTCCGCCACCGCTTTCGCACGGTCTAACTCGATTTTATGTCTCTGACCGTAGTCGTAGCTGATGGAGAATATTTCGTAACCAAGATTTTTCGTGATCGCCATTACGGTTGTCGAATCGACACCACCGCTTGAGAGTACTATACATCGTTTTTTCATACGCCTTTTATATCACCAAATATAATTTTATGCAACTGCAATTGAACCCGCACGTCAAGCCCGTCGCTGAGTACCCAGCCTGACAGCTCTTTCGGTGAGATTGCATCTGATACGCACGAGATAAGGAGTTTGCACCGATTGGCGAGGTCGTATTCGCCTATGATTTTTTTCGCGTAGTCGTAATCCTTGCGGGAAGAAAGCACAAACTTCAGCTCATCGCTTTCTTTCAGGCGCGCGACGTTACCGGTGTCAAAACTGTCATCCTCACCAGATCCGGGGCATTTTATGTCGATGATCCTTATGACTTTCGGGTTGACCCGCGATATATCGCGAGAGCCGTTCGTCTCTAGGAGTACCGTGTAGCCCCGTTCGACAAGCGCGTCCATCAGATGAAGCGTGTTCTCCTCTAAGAGCGGCTCGCCACCGGTCACCTCAACGTTGGCGCATGGGAACGCCCCTACCCTGTCGAGAATCGCTTTGATAGTCATCTCCTGACCGGGCTCTTCGGTCGCGTACTTCGTATCGCAATAATTGCAGTTGAGGTTGCACCCGGTGAGGCGAACGAACACACACGGGAGACCTGAGTACGTCGATTCCCCCTGTATGCTGAAAAATATTTCTGATATGTTAAGTGTTTTCATTTTTCCCTTTTTGAGGGGGGGGTATTGTTGCGTTACTCTATAGCTCAACAAAAACCTCTCACAACTTCTTCAGCTTTCGGTTTTTCTGGCGTTCTTTTTTTGAGAGGCGATTCGGATTGCCCTTCTTCTTTGTTGTGATCTTTCCGCCGGAATACTCATCCTCTTCTGTCGCGCCCTTGACGCTCATGTACTGCGCCATCTCTATTTTCGCGAGGAAATCCTCAGATGATATTATCACCTTGCCGCATTTTTTAACGAATGTTTTTACTTCGAAATCAGAAGTGACGATGATAAGGTCATTTTTGGAGTTATCGGCGAGGTTCTTTATCACACTGTCAGCTGTCACACCATGTTGGGTGAAGATAACGCGGATGCCCTTCTCCATGTGCGACTTCTGAGTGAGGGTACCGCTTGAGTGTCCGTCAAAAACTAGGGAAATTTTGTGTGGTTTGATAGTTTTGTATGTTCTTAGCATTTCGATTAGCTGCTTGCGAGCAGTTTGGAGGTCGAGCCGCTCAGCCTGGATCAGCTCAGGTGATTTCCGAAGCAGGTTATAGCCATCTATGATGATCTCTTGCGCCATTGTCGTGCACTATCCCCTCTCCACCATATTGATTAGACAGGATTAACAAGGTTAAATGGGCATGTTGCCCAATACAATTTAGGGGAAATCCCCCCCCTACGCTTCCGAGCATCTAGATGCTGGTCGCCCCCCACATTTTTACAAGGACTTACAGCGCTGGCGTTTTAGAAAACCTTTAAAACATTCCATTTGGCAACAGTCCTAAATAGGATGTTGTTTATTCTTGCAGTATAAATCTATCGATAAAGCCCTTGTCTATCATATAGACTGTGCCGTCGTTAAATCGGCGCAAGAATGTGTATTTATCAAACACCTTACCGGTAATAAATTGCTCGATCACCTTGCCATCCTTACCGAAGAAATTTATCTGAAGCGTCGGGTTCGCGAACCCGAATAAAACATCGTCAAAGTTTGCTTTATCGTAAAACTCTTTTGCTTCAACATAGTTGAGATAGTTGAAGATCGTACCAACCTTATCCGTACCAAACCTCATAGGACTATCCTTTGTAGTTGAGTTAACCCAACTACCAGTATTATCCCGAGAAAGTTCGAGCTGCCTGTTATCACGAATAACCTGAATCTTGCTAATATCTCCCATATCATAAGAGAAAATAGATTTTTGTCTCATATCAAGTAAAGATTTATTTATGTACTTAAAATCATCATAACTAACAAGAAAAATATCCCCCTCACCATTTTTGAGGAAAGAAGTACTGATCTTCGAATCATCGCCCCCCATACCACCCCTAGAGTGCGCACTCTCTTTAGCTTTTCCACCTATTACCAGTTTTTTGTCCACTTGCGGCCCATTCGCCAACAAAACAATGCTGGCTAACACCTTTCCATCCGCAGATGAAACAACAACCGAGAGGTCTGGCTTAGTGAAGTCAATATCATCTGAAATCTTCTCTAGGTTATTAGAAAACATGATGGCTTTCAGATTCTTTAAATTGTTCAGGTAAGCCTTTACATCGGCAGTATCAGCTTCTATTCTGGCCGGCTTAATAATCCCCCAAATATCATCAGCATTTTTTGATAACAATAGTTCGTTATCCCCTCGAGCAATATTAAGCTCAGCGGCAGTTGACAAGTCATCAATAACTACTCTCTTATCTCTGAAGCTGTTAAGTGAAAGTTCTATAACATCTATGGCGCTTTCCCGCAACAGATAGACTTTATCATCACCATCACGCTTAGCGTAAATCATATTTTTTTCCATGTTGTAGCTACCAAACTTAAACACTTTTTGAGAATCGTCATCAAACTTCAAGGTGACTGTAAAGTGCGGGAGCGCTAAACGATAATTCTTTAAATCAAGCACTTCACCCTCCTCCACCTCAAGTTCAGTTACATATCTTATCTCATTCAATCCACTGAAAAGCTTATCAACAACACCGGGTTCTGTTTTTGCTTTAACCGGCGCAACAATTCCAAACTCATTTGTACCATCAATACGATTGAATTCTACTATATCTTTCTCCACTGTGAAGGTAAATGAACTGACACTATCAGGTTCAAAAGCAAAAATCTTTTCAGTGTTCACACGTTCTATTTCTTTATTCTCCTGCAACGGCTGTTCATAATAGAAGAAATATCCAGCTAAGGCGACCAACAACACCAGCATTAATAGTGTAGATTTTAGCTTCATTTACAGGTTTCTCCTTCTTAGCCACACAACAATTCCTGTGATAAAGACAATAGTCGGGAATATGTATATTGAGAAATAGTTTAAAAGCGCTTTGTCTGTTTCAGACAAAATTATAGTTGAACCAATAGCCGCTGGGGTCTCGACTGAGATAAGATCCATTTCCCGCGCAAGGAAGTTTATGGTATTAGAAAATAGCGTAGCATTACCAGAGTAATTGAAACGCCGGTTCGTAATAAAGTCCGAATCACCAAATAGCGCTATCTGAGATACATCTTCATCACCCTCAGGAGTCACTTGCCTATCACCTTTTGCCAATGCCGCGTCATAGGTAAATATGCCAGCTACCTGAACAGGCCCCGGGATATCAACCCCTTGGTCGAGCACCGCATTCTTCAGATCCATAACGTTTGTCTCCGCCCATGAGACCGGGTAGCGCTGAGTCTTTGCCAGGTAGACGTACTTTTGCCATGGCTGGAACTCTTTTGTAAAAGCAATAGAGCGTGCACCAAGTAAGAAGATTGATTCTCTGAATCCCTTCGTTATGTTATGCTTCTGGTTGTAGCCCTCTTTAGTGATAAGTGGGGTTGTATAGTCCCCTTTTTGCAGAGCAATAGTCTTGTCGATAATAATGTCAGTATTCACATGCAGTCCATATTTATCTAAGAACTTAATTATATCATAATGCGTGTCAGTGTCGACGAAGATCGCCATTTTACCATTCCTGACAATATAGTCATCAAGGATCGCGAGTTCTTCTTTCAAAAACGGTTTTTTCGGGTTCAATATGACAAGGACATCACAATCATCAAGAACTTTTTTGCCTTTCAATAAAGAGACGCTATCGACAACATAATTCATTTTCGTCAAGTGGTTAATAATATTAGAAGCACCTGCGCCTGTTTTATCATATAACGAGTTCTCACCGTGCCCAGCCAAGAAGTATACCTTTTTCTTTTTAGCTTTTGAAACTCTATTAACCGCGTTAGTAATAAGGGAGTGAATATTTCTAACCTTTGCGATGGTATCTTCTTTCTTCACTTCAGTGCTAATATCAAGCTCAATTCTGTATGACCTGTCACCACTTTCAAAAACTATAGTCTGAAAAGGTATATTATATTTTCTTACCATTATTGTATCTACATTAGGATCAACATGGACTATAGTTATTTTATCTGTATACTCAGAAAATTTATTGATAAAAACACTCATTTTTTTTTGGAACTCAGTCCCCTTGCTTAAGAAAGAAGTTATCGTAACATCATTTTGAAGGTTCTCTAGTATATTCACAGTAGTACTTGGTAGAGAATGCCGACTCTCCCTTGTGAAATCTATTTTTGTCCATCTATAGTGAGCAATCATATTTATTACGATTAAAATCGATACAAAAATCAGCGTCCCAAGAACTGAAGTAGCGCCATAACGCGTAGTCTTCTTCTTAGAAAATACCTTTAGAATATTGAAGTTGCAAAGAATAAAAAAGACAAAAGTAGAAACGCCTAGAACCATCAATATATTAAAATATGCTGTAAAATCAATTAAAATATCATTTAAGACAAATCCTACAACAACTATAAGCACTCCAATTAACGCTAATATCTTACTAATTTTTTCCATACCATCTCCTGAATAAAATTCATATATAGAATATTTAGATCCTTAGTAGAACTGACCTTATTGAGTCCACCTTTTTGATTCGACCACTCTGAACGTTAAGAATAGTGCAAGCGCCATAAATGACAAGTAATATATAACATCTCGTGAATCTATAACGCCATTAAAAAAGCTACGTGAATGAGCCACCAGCGATAGCTTAGACAATATAACTCTCAATAGTCCCTGAACTTGCGCCGCCGCCGCATCTATTAAGGTAAACATGAGAATAAAACCAAAACTTATCACCGCCGCGACTATTTGATTTTCAGTCAAGGAAGAGGCAAATATACCGATCGCCAAAAATACGCTCCCAAGCATCAACACTCCTAAATAGCCGACTAAAATCGGGGTCCAATACAGATCACCCATCGTAAACTGTACCGTGGAAATGAAGAGCGGCATGTATAACGTGGTACCGATTATACCGGCGTAGAGGATGAATGATGCCAGGAACTTGCCAAAAACGACTTCGGGCACAGTGACAGGTGATGTCATCAAAAGCTCCATGGTCTTGTTCTTCTTCTCCTCAGAAAATATCCGCATAGTGATAATAGGCATCATATACATTATAGTAACTATTATGGATCTGAAATTACTTATAAAAATATCACGGTTTACGTTAAGTCTCTTTAACGCTTCTGGCAAACTCGCTGCCCTAAAGCACGCGGCATTAAATGCCATGACATTCTTCCAATACATGTATCCTGTGATAATTAAAAACACTGTCGCTATCACGTAAGCAATTGGAGATATAAAATAACTCTTCAGTTCCTTTTTTGTGATGTTGATAACATTTCCCATTTTAATTCTCCGTTCTATCTTCTTTAGTGATAAGCTTTAAGAACACATCCTCAAGGCTCATCGCCTCATGCTTTAACTCCAAAAGACCGCTTCCAGAGGCAACTACCAGCTTAGCAAGCTCCTCACGCAGGTCAATATCCGTCGCGCTCTCAACTCTTATCGTTTTCACGTTACCATCAAAATCATGAGTGACAGATAAAGCGCCAGAGACACTGGATATTTTATCCAGCAGATCGACAGTCGGTTCACGAACAATCAAGGTTGTATTATTTGCTTCTTTTAATCGCGCAGATAACTGCTCGTATGTATCTTCAGCTATGATATTTCCTTCATTGATTACTATTATCTTCTGGCATACATGCGTCACTTCAGGAAGTATGTGCGTGCTTAATATCACTGTTCGCTCTCCGGCAAGTGATTTAATCAACTCACGTATCTCGATTATCTGCTTAGGGTCAAGTCCACTCGTCGGCTCATCGAGAATGATCACCTCTGGATCGTTTATCAACGCCTGCGCGAGACCAACACGCTGCCGATACCCCTTAGAAAGGTTGCCAAGCACTCGATCTATCACCTTCTCAAGACCACAACGATCTATCACCATATCAAGCGCGCTTTTTCTCCGTGACTTAGCGACTCCTTTTAGCTTGGAGACGTAGTCAAGATACTCCCGGGCGGTAAGCTCAAGGTACAGCGGAGGGCTCTCCGGCAGATAACCAAGGATCTTCTTGATCTCAAAAAAATCATCAAATATGTCATAACCACCGATTGTAGCGGTACCAGAAGTAGCCGGTGAAAAGCAGGTAAGCATCCTCATAGTTGTTGTCTTCCCAGCACCGTTAGGTCCCAAAAAACCGAGTACCTCGCCCTTCTTCACCTTGAAACTGATATCGTTGACCGCTGTAATATCGCCAAATATCTTCGTTAATCCTTTTACTTCTATCATGCCTTCTCCTCTTTTAATAAAATAAGTCAAGCAATAACTTATTCAAGCTACATGAAATCGTTCTGTTTTGCTAACCTATTGACTGAGGCATCTCAATGTAAGCATCATGCCTCCTCCTTAATTGAAGCGTTACCAATGTTTGCACTCGTTTAAGGGTGGGGAACTATACCACATTTAATATTAAATGAAAATTAAAATTTAATTAAAACTTTTTAATCTTTTTCTTTTTGATGTAAAAAACGTTTTTCTTTCGATTCACCTTTAGCTCCACATTATCGAAAAACCAGTAAACAAATGGACGCTTATCCAAGCCAGGCTTGCCTAGCATCGATTTTATTTCCCTGACAAAACTCTTCTCCTTATCGCTGTCAAAAAGAAGGCGTACCTGCACAAGTTCATCGTACTCAAAATCATAGCGTACTCTCACATTTACGCTTCCGATAAAACCTGAGCCTTTACCTAAGAAATACGTCTTTATACGACCGTTATCTTTATATTTTTTCGCTCTGGGTTTCTTAAGAAAATCCTTGAGTGGTGTACCAAAAGCTACACCGTTGAACCCGCCTTCATCCTTCTTAATAGTGATATTGTCGAGACCACTCTCAACAGAGACATCTGTCGGTTCAATTATTGTATCGGTTGAATCATCACTACTGATATCGCTCTCTTTGAATTTAAGCTTTTCAGCATCGCTAATGTATTTTTTGGGGATCCATTCTTTTGTGTCAGAAAAATGCAATACACCATCTTCATCAACCCACTTGTATATTTCAGCGCTGGCGCCAAAACAGGTAAGTAGGATAAAGAAAGCAGTAAATATTGATACTATTTTTATTCTGTTATTTAAGGTCATCAAAATGAGTCAACTTCTTAAATTCATTAAATCTTTCCTTGATCTCGTCATAATTTAGATTCTTCAGACGTTCAAGGCTGAAAGCTTCAACATTAAAAGAAGCCATCGCACTGCCAAAAATTATCGCCTGCCTGAGAGAGCTATCCACTATATTATCCGTATTCGCGAGATACCCCATAAAACCACCGGCGAAAGTATCCCCCGCGCCAGTAGGGTCAAAAATAGATTCCAGCGGATACGCAGGCGCGTTGAATATCGATCCGTTGCTGAACATGAGAGCGCCATACTCGCCACGTTTCACAATAAGGTGCTTCACGCCGTAACCCTTCACCACCTCAGCCGCTTTCAAGAGGTTCGGTTCACCGGTAAGTTCCCTCGCCTCAGCCTCGTTGATGGTCAAAATATCCACATGCCTTAACAGCTCTTTGAGCGCTTCGGGCTTACCCTCTATCCAGTAATTCATGGTATCGCACGCGACGAGTTTAGGATTCTTCACCTGCTTGAGCACTTTGAGCTGAATCTCAGGATCAATGTTCGCCAAAAAAACATATTCTATATCCTTATATTTTTCAGGCAGTTGTGGGTTAAAGCTCTCAAAAACGTTTAACCTTGTATCAAGCGTGTGCGCCTCATTAAGATCATACCCATACTCCCCGACCCAACGAAAAGTCTCACCCTCGACACGGTCAAGACCGGTGATATCAATGCCCCGTTCTGTAAGCAACTCCTGATGCTCCCGCGGAAAATCATTCCCGACCACCGCGACAAGATGAACATCGGTAAAGTAGCTAGCCGACACCGAAAAATACGTCGCCGAACCACCGAGTACCTCCTCCACCTGTCCAAAAGGCGTCTTAACGCTGTCAAGCGCAATCGAACCAACAACTAATAATGACATAATTCTCCTATGATAAAAAATCTACTCTATATCTTATTGATAAATTAAAATACCTGTAAAAATCCAGCGACAGACACCACGCTTCTTAATCTCTATAACATGTTATTCTGACAAACTTTTCTTCATGCAACCACTCAAACGATATGTCTGAGCTAAATGCCCTGTGTATCATCCGCGCAATCCGCTGCGTAAACTTCTGTTCAGTGGTGGTGATCATAAACTCGTTCGGACTCTTTATCATCTTGACGACCCTGTCAAATGGACTCTTCGCTTTAGCGTTTCGCTCCTCTATCAACGCGATATGCTTGATTTCAGCGATATGGTCCAGCAGAAAAGCACCGCGGATCATAATAACGCCGTCAGGATTGTTGTCACGCACCTTGATGCACGCGCTACAGGTTACCTTGTGAGTTGTTTTCTTCTTCTCGGATATCTCGTATAGATCATCATCATAAAACCACCGGCTCTCTTTAAATATCAGATGGCAACCGGTACAGACCGCCATATCATACCCTTTCGGAATAAAATGCCCCCTGACATGAGCTTTCTTCTTGTCAGAACTTCTCTCAATTGCTTTATCTTTTCGCTTCATTTAGCTCCAGACACACTACAACGATAATTTCCCAACATAATAAAACCGGAAAAATAGTAACATATATTTCAAACTAAAGTCAAGTTTATTTACCACTTCCTACAATAGACATTGAGAGTCAGAAAAAAGAAAACCCCCTCTTGTTTTAAGGGTTTCAGTGAGTTATAATACTCACCTGTTAGGTGAAACCAAAAAAAGAAAAAGGGGGTAAATGGATGATACCGC
>JAJRXV010000109.1 GCA_024276115.1 Deltaproteobacteria bacterium | reverse complement strand
GCGTCGGACAAAAGCATGGTGAAAGCTAAAGAGAAGGGGTTGGTCAGGTTAGAGGGAAAGAACTACATTATGCGGGATGGCGATATCGTTAACTTCAGGTTTAACGTATAGATCACGCCATCACATCAAGACTAGCGCGACTCCAAAACCGTCGTCCTGAATTTGAGGCGCGCCTCTTATTTCAGGATCTGGTAATCCTAATAAAATCGGGTAGATCCCGAAACAAGTTCGGGACGACGACAATAAGATCCCGAAACCAGAGGTGCGCCTCAAGTTCGGGGCGACGGTAGTCGTTTTAAAGAGGTAGGTTGCTGTTGAGGTACGAAACGCAACAATAAAATGAGCGAAGCGAATAAGCTAATGGCTTATATTTGTTGAGTTTAATGGGATGTTTGAGTGCTGGATCCCCGATAGAGACATTCGGGGATGACGTTGTTTGTGGGAAGCGCTCGGGTAGGTTGCGGCGGGCTATGCTACTTACGAGTTGATTTCAGAATCTCAAAAAAGCCCGGAAAAGAAGTATTGATACACTCTATGTCGTTGATTACGCATGGAGTCTCGGCCACCTGCGCGGCAATGCAGAGCATCATCGCGATCCTGTGATCGCCGTAGCTCTCAAGGTCGCCGCATCCGGTCAGTTGTTTAGTTCTGGTGATCTCCATTCCATCTTCATGCTCAACGATCTCCACACCAAGCTTGCGCAGGTTCTCAGCCGTTGTGGCGATGCGGTCGCTCTCTTTCACTCGCAGTTCAGCCGCGTCCCTGACTACCGTAGTGCCTTTCGCCATAGCCGCTGCCAGAGCGATTATAGGGAACTCGTCGATAGCCTTCGGGATGACATCGCCACCGATATCTATCGCGGTAAGGTCGCTCGATCTCACTACGATATCCGCGACATCCTCACCGGATTCTTTCCGCGTGTTTTCGAGCGTTAAATCCGCGCCCATACTGAGCATAATGTCAATGATACCTCTGCGGGTCGGGTTGATACCGACGTTTTTTATCATCAGCTCTGAGCCTTTGATTATTGTCGCGGCAACGATGAAAAAAGCGGCGGACGATATATCACCCGGTACGTTTATATCGAGCGCGCGCGGTGTCTGCCCGGCGTCGAACGTGACGGTTGTGCCCTCGGACTTTACCGCCACTCCCATCGCCCGCAACATGTTTTCGGTGTGGTCGCGTGACAGCGATGGTTCTGTGATGATGTTTTCGCCGTTCGAGTAAAGCCCGGCGAGCATGAGCGCACTCTTCAACTGCGCGCTCGCTATATTCATGTCATATTTTATAGGTGATATTTCCCCCGGTGAAACGCTGATTGGCAGCAGGGTCGCGCCTTTGCGCCCGGAAAATTTCGCGCCGAATTGTGAGAGAGGCGCTACGATGCGCTTCATCGGGCGGCGGCGCAGGTACTTGTCCCCGGTAAGCGCCGAGAAAAAGTTTTGCGCGGAGAGCAGCCCGAGCATCAGCCGCGCCGTTGTGCCGGAGTTACCGGCGTAGATCACATCGTCAGGTTCTTTCAGTCCGTTCAGGCCGACACCCTTGATCGTGAGTTCGTCACCATCGATGACGATATCGACCCCCATCATCTGAAACGCGTTGATCGTCCGCAGGTTGTCCTCGCCGCTCAAGTAGCCCTTCACACGCGTCACTCCATCGGCGATCGAGCCAAAAATAACAGAGCGGTGCGTGATCGATTTGTCCCCCGGTACGGTGATCTCGCCCCGGAGTCCATTTGATTTGCTGAGGGCTATTTTGTTTTT
This sequence comes from Deltaproteobacteria bacterium, assembly GCA_024276115.1. Taxonomy (GTDB): domain Bacteria; phylum Desulfobacterota; class JAJRXV01; order JAJRXV01; family JAJRXV01; genus JAJRXV01. The sequence goes on along the minus strand of JAJRXV010000109.1, from coordinate 24,531 downwards.
ATTCATTTTTGTTCAGTTCAAGCAAGTTGTCTCTAGCTTGTTGGGAGGTATAAAAGTCTTCGTAAAGCCGGTGTCCGTCAGAGGCGTTTATCGCTTTTTTTATCTCGCCTAATTCTTCTTCAAACCGTCGTATCATTTCGATTATATTAGATTTGTTCATTATACAGATGTCGCGCCACATCTCAGGGTCGCTAGACGCTATACGTGTAAAGTCCAAAAAACCGCCCGCCGAATAGCTCATTATGTTCTTATCAATATCGTCCATGCTGTCCGCGCACTTCATCAGCGAATACGCGATAACATGCGGTAAGTGGCTGATCGCGGCGAAGATCTTGTCGTGCAAAGACGGCTCCATCATTATTACTTTCGCGCCGACGCTTTCCCACATAAGTTTCAGCTGTGTTAGCGCCGCCTGGTCTGTTCGCTTCGTCGGGGTCAGAACGCACCGCCGGTTCACAAAAAGCGAACTGAAAGCCGCTTTCGCACCGGAGTTCTCAGTCCCCGCTATCGGATGCCCACCGACAAAATTTATATGTTGACGTTCAAGTTCTTGTACTATATCTTCTTTGACACTGCCGACATCGGTGATGATAGTGTCTTTGCGGCAGAACTGCGCCACTTGCTTCGCGATATGTACAATCGAGGAGACCGGTGTCGCGACGATGACAATATCAACGTCCTTCAGGTGACTGAAATCAGTGTAATATTCATCGATCGCGCCGATCTTTTTCGCGTCGATCAGGTTCTGCTCGGTGCGACCAAAACCGATGACAGTGTTGACCATCTTCAGTTCTTTCAGCTTTAGAGCCAAAGAGCCACCAATGAGCCCGACACCGATTATCGCCATCTTATCAAAGAGAATAAAGTCGCTCTCCATCTACAGACTCCGCCCCACTGCCGCCGCGACTTTCTTCAACTCTTCATAGAGCGCGATATATTTTTCTGGTTTAAGAGATTGTGAACCGTCACAAAGCGCGTTTTGAGGGTCGTTATGCACCTCTATAATAAGACCGTCAGCACCTGCCGCCACCGCCGCTTTTGATGCCGCCGCCACGAGATCCCACCGCCCTACAGCGTGAGATGGATCGACTATCACCGGTAAGTGGCTCAGCTTTTTTATCACAGCAATCGCTGTAACGTCAAGCGTGTTGCGGGTCTCTGTCTCAAATGTTCTGATTCCCCGCTCGCATAGCATTATGCGGCGGTTCCCTTCAGACGCGATATATTCGGCAGACATCAAGAGTTCTTTGATTGTCGCGCTTAAACCACGTTTCAGGAGTATAGGCTTGTCAATACCGCCGACATCCTTGAGGAGTCTAAAGTTCTGCATGTTCCGCGCGCCGATCTGAATAACATCAGCGTACTTATATATAACATCGAGGTCACGCGGATCCATAAGCTCAGTTACGATCTTCATACCGGTAGCGTCTTTCGCCTCTTTCAGGAACTTGAGCCCCTGCTCACCGAGTCCCTGGAAGCTGTATGGAGAAGTCCGCGGTTTGAACGCGCCGCCACGCAGAAATACAGTGCCGGTAGTGTTGACAGCTTTCGCGGTCTCTAGCAGTCCCTCTTCGCTCTCAACCGAGCAAGGCCCCGCGATGCACTGGATCTTCTTGCCGCCGATCTCTATCCCATCGATATTTATTATTGTATCTTCACTTTGGAAATCACGCGACACAAGTTTATACGGCTTTAAAATTGGCATTACACTCTCCACTCCGGGCATAGAATTTATCGGCTTTTCTATAAGAATCGACTCATCTCCAATAGCTCCGATTATTGTACGCTCTTTACCTTCGGAGATGTGAACGGCAAGCCCTAGCCCTTCTATCCGTTTGATAATATTTCGTTTTTCATCATCTGAAGCGCCTTTGGCTAATACGATTATCATTTTACCATCCTCGACTTACGTTTATTGTTTATTCTGAAAATATAAAGAATGGTACTTTATCAGAATTCCTCGTATTCTGTCAAGATTAAAAGAGATGAAGTCACTCTGTTTTTTTAATGAAGAGAGTGTGAACGCCCAAATGCTAGCGTAGGATAAGCTTAAACCATACCATTCTTAACCACAGAGGACACAGAGGGAAAATGTTAAAAACTTTTACAACCTTTCATTCATCACTCTATAACCACGTCACCCCGAGGACACACACTGTCATTCCCGATTACTACTTCGGGAATGACGGTGTGGCAGCACTCGGGAATGACAATTAAGGCTCTTTCCTTAAAAACAATACATGACATCACCACAGAACATTGTAAGTCGGGCTTTCAGCCGACTTCCCGTATCTACCGCCTTCCAGGCGGTAGTGGTTCAGTTGCCATGTTAATAACCTGCCGTGGCGTGACACTATAAGTGCAGATCTATCTCGGGGAGGTTCTCCTGCAAAAACGCTTTGAGCTTTTTGATCACCTTGCTCTCTATTTGCCTCGCTCGCTCCCTAGAGAAGCCGAGCTCTTCACCGATTTCACGCAGGTTCATCGGATCTTCAGAGAGGATACGCTTTTCGAAGATGTACCTCTCTTTTTCATTGAGCCCCTCCTTAAACCTCGCGAACGCGTCTGTGAGGATATCCTTCACCTGCTTCTTCGCCAGCGTGTCATCTATCGCTTCACCACCATGCGGCATCATGTCGAGATGCGTTTGTGACGAGTCACCACCGAGCGGTTCGTCATACGATATCACATCAGAGTTCATCCGCTGTTGCATCTCTATCACGTCTCTTTCCCTGACTTCTAGTTTTTCCGCGAGCAGTTTTGGGCCGACCTCATACCCCAGTTGCTCGAGTTTTTTCCGCTCTTTTTTTAGGTTGAAAAAGAGTTTGCGCTGTGTCTGTGTCTTTCCGATCTTGATGAGGCTATAGTTATCCATAATGAATTTGATAACATAGGCGCGGATCCAGTAAGACGCGTAAGAGGAGAAGCGAACGCCTTTGTATGGATCATAGCGCTTGAGCGCCTCCATAAGTCCGATGTTCCCCTCCTGCACGAGGTCAGAAGCGTTTTTTATCCATTTTCGGTGGAACTCCATCGCGATCTTGACAACCAGACGCAGGTTTGAGACGATCAGCGTGTATGCCGCCTCATCATCACCATTTTTTAAGTACTTGAACGCGAGCTTTTTCTCCTCTTCGCGGGTCAGCACCGGTATCGATTTAATCTCATTAATATACTTTTTGAACGGGTCATATATGGTTATGGGGCGGTCAGTTCGCGCCAACTTGTTTTTTTTTATTTCATCTTTTGCCATTTTTCACTCCCCTTGTAACTGTTATTAACCCGGCAACTAAATGTGTAGTGTTTTCCGAGCGCCTCCACCCCGTCATCCCCGAGCGCGTGAGACTAGTCTCCTATCAGGGAACCATGCTCCAAACATCCTGTTAAACTTAAAGTTTTTTCGCCTTCGCTCAATATGTTTTAGTCCTGGGTTCCCGATTAAAACCTCGGGAATGACAGTGTGGCAACCCCGGAATGACGTGGCGAAAATACCACCTATTTGATTACCATGTTAATAACCCGGTGGTCAAATGTATAGTATAAGACTACTGCCGTCGTCCCGAAGTCTTACTTATTTAATTGCCATGTTAATAGCTTAATTTGTTTATCAGTTTTTTTCAAGATGTTTTTTTCAAGCAATGACTTGTTTTGTTGACATAAAGCTTTTTTTCAACTATAATCTGTTGTTAAATGGTATACTAAGAAGTCATGTTTGATAAATCTTATCTTTTAATTATAAATCCTTTTTAGGAGGGGAAAATGAAATTAAGGTCAGTTCTTTCTATTTTAACAATCGTACTCGTCTGTTCTATTTCTACGGTCGCCTACTCATCACCTGCCGATGACGCGAAAGCCACATTAAAAAACATGCAGGTAGATTTTTCTGAAATTGCTTTTGTTGGATCAGTAAAACAAGGGAGCTTGAAGAAGGTAGAGCTTTTTCTCGCGGCTGGCATGTTGGCTGATGCCGCGGACATAGATGGCACTCCGGCGTTGATAGTCGCCATCAGGCGAGGGCGCGACAAAATTGTAAACGCGCTTATCAAAGCAGGCGCGGACGTCAACGTGAAAGACTCTAAAGGCTACACGCCTCTAAGCATAGCCGCTGAAAAGGGACTCTCTAGAATCGCTACCAGCCTCCTTGCCAATGGCGCGGACATAAACTCAAGAAGTAAAGAAGACTATACTCCGCTGATGCAGGCAGCCTTTAACGGACATGACGCGATAATCAAAGCGCTCATAAATAAAGGAGCGGATGTAAATTTAAAAAACAAAAGAGGCACTACCGCCCTTCTGCTCGCTGTCTCAAGCAAGAGCATAGAGTCAGTCGGCAAGCTGATCGACGCCGGCGCCGATATAAACGTAAAAGATAACCATGAGTGGACACCTCTCGCGGAATCGGCTGGGGAGGGTGAGCCTGACGTTATGAGACTCTTGATAGCAAAGGGCGCGGACGTAAACGTGAGCGACAAGTCCAAGGAAACCCCTTTGATGGAAACCGCGTACTTTGGTCATTTAGAACTGGCGAAGATCCTGCTCTCTAAGGGCGCGGATGTGAACGCTAACAGCAGAGGAAAGTCAGCGCTTTCCATCGCGGCAAGAAGCGGTCACAAAGAACTCGTAAGATACCTTATTAGTAATGGCGCGGATATCACAATAAAAGATGAGCGGGATGATATGACGGCGCTTGATAACGCTAAAAAGAAAGGCTTTACAGAAATAGTTGAAATGCTTGAAAAAGCCGCCCGTGAGAAGTAAATAAAAGCACCAATAAATTATAACTATTATCAGGTCTTTCGCTTCCCTTTCGCCACTATGTATATCTCGGCGCTCTTTGAGCGGGAAGCGTCTGGCTTGTATACCGCGCATGAAGTGAAAACCGCTTTTACATCCTTGATAAACGCGTCATAATGCTCGTTCCTGAATACTTTTACCACAAAACCACCACTCGGCTTCAAATACCTGATCGCGTAGAAAAGCGCGCGCCTGTTCAACTCATACACTCGCGCCGCGTCTGTTGAAGCGATACCAGAGAGGTTCGGCGCCATATCAGAGATGACAACGCTCACCTGCTCATCACCGTGCTTTCGCAAAAGCTCATCCACCTTAGCGAGTATCTCCTCAGAATAAATGTCGCCCAGCAATACCTTCGCGCGAGGTATACCTGTAATCGGCAAGAGGTCTATCGCGACCAGAAGCCCCTCCTCCCCGATAATGCCGGCGACTATCTGAGACCAGCCGCCCGGAGCGGCGCCGAGGTCGAGCACCACCGCGCCGGGTTTGATGAGCTTGTACTTTTCATTTATCTGCTTTATTTTATACGATGACCGCGACTTCAGGTTCTCTTTGTTCGCGAGCTTTACATACTTGTCGTTAAGATGGTTTGATATCCACTTCCGGCTTGTTTTTTTGCCCGTTTTTTTATTTGTTTTATTTGTTTTCTTTTTCGCCATTAGTTTTTCCTCAAGAGAAAGTTAGCACAATTGCCCTATTTTTAAAAGGGGTTTTATCTGAACTTACCCCATTTTTTTAATGATGGGCATGTTGCCCAATGCAATTTAGGGGCTTAAGCCCCGACACTCCCGAGCATCTAGATGCTGGTCGCTGCCCCGTAATATCAACAACTTACAAAAACGCTTTTTTGAAAAACAAGACTTCTGCACAACCTGTTTTTATGTATAAAAACTACTGCCGTCGTCCCGAACTGGTTTCGGGATCTACCTGGATTTATTAGGATTACCAGATCCTGAAATAAGAGGCGCGCCTCTTATTCAGGACGGCGGTTTTGGAGTTGCGCAGGAGTCTTAAAATATGTGAATTGTTCTATTTGGCAACACTCCCATGATATCCGCGGGCAAAAAAAGAGGGACAGTATCTCTACTGTCCCTCTTTAATAAGCATATAAGTTCAGCGTGACAAGATTACTTCTTGTGACACCCTTTACATCCCTTAGGAGCTTTTTTGCCTTCTTCCTTGTTCACTTTTTTGTGACATGTAAGGCAAACCTTATGGAAGATTACGTCTTTCTTCTTTGTACCAGGAACTGGAGCTGTTTCGCCGTCAACCTCTACCTGTGGGTCTTGGTGACAAACAAAACATGATCTTGGTGTATCACTTTCTGCCTTCTGCTTGTGATGACATTCACTACACTTAATGCCAAAATCAGCTGAGTGCTTCTTGTGTGGGAAAATAACACCAGGCTTCTTACCTGTACCTGAATCGATCGTGAAAGACTCTTTAGGCTCAGCCGCAAAAACTGAAGTTGCTAAAAAAGCAACTGCTACCAAAGCTAATAATATTTTTTTCATTCGCTATTTCACCTCCTTTCATCTAATATTATAATCATACAGCACTAAATTGTTATAAAATAGGAGTTGGAAATATAATATAACGTAAAAGTTATGTCAAGAAAAATATGCTAATACTTACTAATAAGACAACTATTTTACAATAAAGCTCCACGCAAAAGAGATTATGCGCCCGAAACAGCGCGGCAGGTCCTTTATGACAGCTCCCATAGGTCATCATACGGGCAGTACTTCCCCGAACCCTTATAGAGAGTTTTATGGTCAGCTATCTCACCTTCTTTTTTTAGCTCATTTTTAATATCGACAACAAGCGCGTAGCTCACAATAAACTTCAACAGCAGCGGCTCATCTAAAAGTCCCTTAAAGCATACAGCGCTACAGCTCCATTTCATGGCGCTCAGCATTTTTTTCGCTCTTATCAGCCTCAAGTACAGAAGATAGTTCAGCCGTTCTTTGCTACTCATAGTTGCCAGCTTTCGCGCGCATGGCGTGTCTTTTTGACAAGAGAGGCAGCTGTCGCGCCCCGATATAATCGCTTTTTTTGAGGATGACACCCTCTCCCCGAGGATAAGGTCATAATGCTGGACTGTCAGGTCACGCGCTACAAGATCGCTGACAATATCATACAGTGAAACAGCTCTGTTGTGCCGTTTCAGGATCGATATCATTACGTTTTTATTGGTTGTTTTTTGGTTACACTTCTTTTGTTCAATGAGGTGATAGAGCGTGCTTTTTTGTTGACTGAGCGGCGCGAGTAGATCAGTTTTTAGTTTTTTGTACAGTTTCGTTGTCATTTTTGTCCGTATCGACTGCTTTCGCGATTTTATCGTACCTTATGGCGTGGTTTTTGCCATGTCGTTTGCCATAATATAAAGCTAAATCGCTCTTCTTGATAAGTTCGTCTTTATCCAACGCGTCAAACGGATATGACGCGACACCGATCGTGACGGTTATTTTCATCTTATACTCAGCCAAAAACGCTTCAGTATCGGTCATGACGTTTTTTCTGATCCTTTCGGCGACTACATGCGCGGAGTCGATATCTATCTCGGGCAGGATAATGGAGAACTCCTCCCCGCCATACCTCGCGGCGCAGTCAACCTCCCTGATTGTCCTCGTTATGCTATTCGCGACTTCTTTTAGTACCTTGTCCCCGAGCTGATGCCCGAATTTATCATTGAATTTTTTGAAATCATCAATATCTATGAAGATAAGTGAAGCATATAGGTTATATCTTTTTGAACGCGCTATCTCATCCTCTAAAACCTCCTGAAAGTAGCGGTGGTTATAGAGTCCGGTGAGGCCGTCAGTGATAGCGAGTTTGAATGTTTCCTCATGGAGTCGCGCGTTATCGATAGACATCGCGGCGAAAGAAGTGAGTATCGAAAGCAGTCTGAGAGTGTTCTCCTCAAACCTCCTGCTCCTGAAATCGTCTACATATAGTATCCCTACCACCTTACCATGAAAGATCAGCGGTGCGGCAACGAGAGATTTTATACCTTCGTCCCTCGCGACAGGGTTGTTGAAGAAGTGTTTTCTGCCGGTATCGTCAATGACAAGAGGGTACTCATTATTGAGTATCCGCTCGGTGAGACCGCCTTTATTCACCTTCCAGCTTTTGTGCGAAAGGAACTCCTCGCTGAACCCCATAGCGGCGTGGATAGTCATCTCATTTTTTTCTTGATTATAGAGGGCGATACTTCCAGAGGGGGTTTGAACAATGTCCATAGCGCTTTTAAGGATAGAGGATAGCACTTTGTCCAAGTCTAAAGTTGAAACAACGGTTTTGGCAATCTCAAATAAATCTGTTAATTCTCGAACTTCTTTTACGAGGTCGGGGGTTTTCCCTTCTCTGTCCATATCATTACCTCAATGATTCAGATCCATACTCAATTAAAGTATAAATCACTTTGTGAGCGATGTCAACAATTATCTATCATTTGTGACCCGTATGTCCAAAACCTCCAGCGCCTCTGTCGGTTTTGTCAAGCTCTTCTGATACTACTATTTTCGCCCTCGACACCTTGCCTATTATCATCTGCGCAATTCTCATTCCATCAGTGATTACAAAGGGTTTGTCGCCATGGTTGATCAGGAGTATTTTTACCTCGCCTCTGTAATCCGCGTCTATCGTGCCGGGCGTATTCACAACTGTTATTCCATTCTTGTGTGCAAGACCACTCCTCGGTCTTATCTGCGCCTCATAACCCGCCGGAAGAGCGATAGCTATACCGGTCGAAACCATAGTTCTGCTCTGGGGATGAAGCATGATATCCTCATCGATCGCGCTGTACAGATCCATTCCGGCCGCCATATCCGTCATATATTTCGGTATGATAGCGTTTTCTTTAACCTTCTTTATCCTTAGTGTCAACTCTTCCAATTTTGCCCCTTTTTTACCTTCTTATTTTTATCACGCTTTATTTAATGCTGTGATTATTGATAAAAGTTTCAAAAACTGTTGTTTGAAAGCGCCACATAATCCCCGAGCACCGCCACAACGTCATCCCCGAGTGTCTCTATCGGGGATCCATCCTCCAAAACGTCCCATTAAACTTTTTTGTTGCGTTTCACTCCGTTCAACAGCTACCGTTTTTGTCCTGGATTCCCGATTACCACCTCGGGAATGACGTTGTGGTCACACTCGGGAATGACAGGGAGGTCAGATTAAGAAGAGCGAATCTGACAAAGCAATGTAAACGTCGGATTCGTCGTGCCTCCTTAATAATCCGACTATATTATTTTGGGCGACCACACAGGGTCGCCCCTACGTTGTTGTTTTAATTCATAACTCATAACTCATCGCGTTTTCTTTTTTTGATGACCGCTTCTTTTTCATCTTCTTCTTTACAGGTCTCTGGTGACAATCATAACAGCCGCTAAAGCCGATCTGCTCATGGCGCTTCAGATATTTTAGGTCAACATCCTTACATTTATGGCACTTTGGGTATTTTTTTGACGTGCCTTGACTTTCAGCGGCAATTACGCCGGTACTCATGAAAAAAAACAAGCATAGCAATGTAATAACTGCTTTTTTGATATTAATCGCCATTTTTACCTATAAAAGATTCGCCGCGCGCTCCGCCAGCTCAGACCGCTCACCCTTTATCAGGCTGATATGGCCAGATATATCGTCGTTTTTGAACCGTTCTACTATATAAGAAAGCCCGTTTGATGACGCGTCTATATATGGGTTGTCGATCTGGTAGGGATCGCCGGTCAGTACTATTTTTGTGTTCTCGCCAGCTCTGGTGATGATCGTTTTTATTTCATGCGGTGTCAGGTTCTGCGACTCATCGACTATCATATATTGGTTCGGGATACTCCTGCCGCGGATATAAGTCAGCGGTTCAAGCTCGAGGATACCGAGTTTCATCAGCTCCTCATACCCCTTCCCCTGACGCTTTTTGTCTTCCCCTCCCGAGCCGTGAAAAAGAAGCTCTACATTATCGAATATCGGTTGCATCCACGGTTTCAGTTTATCCTGAATATCACCGGGTAAGAAGCCTATATCTTTACCCATCGGGAATATCGGACGCGAGACCAAGAGCCGCTTGTAGACACCTTCATCAGTCGATTTCAAGAGCCCTGCCGCTATCGCGAGGAGAGTTTTTCCGGTGCCGGCCATACCGGTCAGGGTGACAAGCTTAAGGTTGTCATCGAGAAGAAGATCGATCGCGAACTGCTGCTCCCGATTGCGAGCGGTTATCCCCCATATCGGCTCTTCTGGCGTAATCAGTTTTATGAATTTGTTTGATGCCTTGTTGTATTTTACCAGCGCGGTGTGTGACGGGTTCGACGAATCGATAAGCTCGAGGCACTGGTTCGGGTAGAACTTACGCTCCTGCTCCGGCGCGGTTAAAGAGCCGTCGGTATAAAACTGGTCGATCTCCGAGCTTGAGAGACGCACCTGCTTATAGCCAGAATAAATCTCATCGACTTCTACTTTATCGCTCTCAAAATCCTCAGCTATAATGCCGAGCGCGTCAGCCTTCAGCCGGAGGTTTACGTCTTTGGTGACGAATATCGTCTTATGTTCTCTATCGCTATCGGTGAGGAACATAGCGACAGACATTATCATGTTGTCAGCCTTCTCCCCGATCAACTCCTGAGGCAGTTTATTCCTTTGAGCCTCGTTGGTGAGCATGACTTTTACTGTGCCGCCACTCTCTAAGTCGACGCCTTCAGAGAGGTTGCCTTTTTTTCTGAGCTTATCAAGAAGTCGCGAAAAGTACCTCGCGTTACGCCCTATTTCACTCATATCCTTCTTAAAACGGTCTATCTCTTCTATCACGCTTATCGGGATTATGATGTGGTTTTCCTTAAACTTATTGAGCGCCTGAGAATCGTAAAGCAAAACGTTAGTGTCTAATACGTAGTTTTTTCTCGCCATGTTGACTCCAATACTAGATATTTTGTACCCTTACCTTATATTATAACACATTTAAGCTGTTTTTTGTCAATAAAATATTTTTATCACAAAACCCCGAAACCAGAGGCGCGCCTCAAATTCAGGACGACGGTTGGTCGCCCCACCACCACCACCCTTAAAAAAAACCTTGCAATTCACCACACATTATTTATAATCAACCCAATGAAAAATATAATGCGAAAAGCAGACCTCACCGGAATAATCATCATCATCGCCGCCATTATTATCTGCGTCAACACTAACATAGCGCGAAGCGGTTCTGAGGAAGACCCGCTGGTTGGCAAGCCCTGCCCCGAGATCACGACGTTGTTTGATGTCAACAGCGGCGCCGCGAAGGGTAATTATTTGGCTGGACCGGACAATGTAACGGTCATCATATTTTTTAAGACATATAACGCCACAAGCAGAAAAATGCTAGAAGCGGCGCGGGCTATTCAGAAGGATGAGAAGAACGCGCGTGTTGTCGCGATATGCCTTGACACTCCTGTCAAAGGGAGGCAGGCGCTAATGTCTGACCAGCTCACGATAATAAAAAAATACGCGCGGCATTACAATTACCCCTATACTTTTTTGCTCTCCACTGATAAGGACACCCTGAAACAGTTTGGTTTTATGAATGTTCCCGGGATAGTTATCGCGGATAAGCAAAATCGTATCACCTTCCGTCAACAACGATACCTGAGCGGTTTTGAGAAGAGAATACTCTCTGAAATACAAAAGGCGCTCGCCAAAACAGAAGCTCCGTAGAGTTAGGATCACTGCTTTTCTGCTGAACTCCGCGCCTAAATCGAAAAAAATCTTGCAATTTCCCCCGCATTAATTATACTCAAGAACATGACTAATACAATAATAAAGGCGCTGAAGCCGAGCGCCGCGAAAATGACACGACTGATCAATGGCAACCTCGCCGATCCGCACTCCATCCTCGGGGCACACCCGCACAAACATAAGGGGCGCGACTACACTATTGTTCGCGCGTTCCACCCGGACGCGGTAGCGGCAACGCTGATATTCGGCGCCGCGCGGCAAGAGGTCGAGATGACCAGGGTGCATGATGGCGGTATCTTCGCCGCGCTGGTTACACCGGGTATATTTAAAGATTACTATCACATACGATTTTTGTTCGACTCCGGGGAGAGCTGGGAGCGCACCGATCCGTATCGGTTTATGCCGACGCTCGGGGATCTCGACCTGCACCTCGTCAGCGAGGGAACGCATGAGGAGCTGTACAACAAGCTCGGTGCGCAACTCACCGAGGTGGAAGGCGCGAAGGGTGTCGCGTTTGCCGTATGGGCGCCGAACGCCAAGCGCGTAAGTGTCGTCGGTGACTTCAACGACTGGCACGGTCTCGTCTACCCGATGCGGTCTATGGGTAGCTCAGGAGTGTGGGAACTGTTCATCCCCGATGTCAAGGAGGGAGCGCACTATAAGTTCGAGGTCAAGACGCAGAACAACCATATACGAGTAAAAACATCACCTTACGCCTTTGCTATGGAGGTGCGACCAAAGACCGCCTCGATAGTTTATGACGTGGACAAGTACAAGTGGAATGACAACGAGTGGATGCGTGAGCGAAAATCGGACTTGCGGTTCGAGCCGATGGCGATCTACGAGGTGCACCTCGGCTCGTGGATGCGCGTACCAGAAGAGGGGAACCGCTGGCTGACCTACCGTGAACTGGCGCCAAAACTGATCGCGCATTTGAAGCGTTTTAATTTTACACATATAGAGCTGTTGCCGGTGGCCGAACACGCGTTAGACGAATCGTGGGGGTATCAGGTGACGGGTTACTTCGCTCCGACGAGCCGCTTCGGTAGCCCTGATGATTTTAAGTATTTCGTGGACTTATGCCACCAAAACGGTATCGGGGTGATCGTAGACTGGGTGCCGGCGCACTTCCCAAAGGATGATTTCAGCCTCCGCTGGTTTGACGGTGAGGCGCTCTACGAGCACGCCGACCCGCGCCAGGGCGAACATAAAGACTGGGGCACACTCATATTCAATTTTGGGCGGCACGAGGTGCGGAACTTCCTCATAGCGAACGCGCTCTTCTGGCTCGACAAGTACCACATAGACGGTCTGCGCGTGGATGCTGTCGCGTCTATGCTCTACAACGACTACAGCCGCGAAGATGGGGAGTGGGTACCGAACAAACATGGTGGTCGCGAGAACCTTGAGGCGGTGGAGTTCATCCGTAAATTCAACGAGTTGGTGTACAAAAAATTCTCCGCTTTTACAATCGCCGAAGAATCTACTGACTGGTCAGGCGTCTCCCACCCGACATATCTCGGTGGTCTCGGCTTCGGATTCAAGTGGGACATGGGGTGGATGCACGACACTTTGCGCTACTTCAGCAAGGAGTCTGTACACCGGAAGTATCACCAGAATGATCTAACATTTTCAATGCTGTACACATATCATGAGAATTTCATCCTGCCATTCTCGCACGATGAGGTTGTGCATGGTAAGGGCTCTATGTATAACAAAATGCCCGGCGATCCGTGGCAGAAGTTCGCGAACCTGCGGACGCTCTACTCCTACATGTACACGCATCCGGGGAAGAAGCTGCTCTTCATGGGGAGCGAGTTCGCGCCGTACAACGAATGGGACAGCCAGAAGAGCCTCGATTGGCACCTGGCTGATGATCCGATGCGGCAAAAGCTACAGAAATTCCTCGAAGACCTCGGCAAACTCTACGTGGAATCAGAAGCGCTCTGGGGACTCGACACACTGCCCGAAGGCTTCCGCTGGATCGACTGCAACGACACCGACAACAGCGTATTCTCATACATTAGAAAAGGGCGCGAGCGCGAGCTGATATGCGTTTTCAACTTTACACCGGTGCCGCGCGAGCAGTACCGGATCGGCGTGCCTGACCCGGGCGGCTATGTCGAAAAGCTCAACTCCGACTCAGAGATATACGGCGGCGGGAACGTCGGGAACGCGGGCTACATCGAGGCTGAGCCGGTGGCGTGCCACGGATGCGCGCAATCACTGTCGCTTACCTTGCCACCGCTGTCATGTATTATTTTGGAGCGGGGGTAGATAATGGGACTGTTGCCAAATAGACAATTCCCTCTCTTTTCGAAAAAGTCGTTGCTGCAAGTACCCGTAAAAAGGGGGGTCAACCAACGGGAGTTTAGGGGGAATCCCCCCCCCTAAGGTGGATTGGGCAACATGCCCCTAAGAATCTCTTGTACATATTACTAATTACTATCAACAACAATAATAAGACTCCCGCGCGACTCCAAAACCGTCGTCCTGAATTTGAGGCGCGCCTCTAGTTCGGGACGACGGCAGGATTTCTTATACATAAAAGCAGGTCGTGCAGGAGTCTTGTATATATCACGTACTTATAAGCGTTTTCTTTGCGTGTCTACCGTCACCAACCAAAGCATAGCAGTAATTGTGCGTAGTGATTGCGACACCGTCTGTGGTTTCGGGATGACGTTCGTGTTGGGGGTTCTGCTAAGTGGTCGGCAAGGAGAGTATACCGGTGCGGTTCTGGCTTCGAGCCGCTATAAAAATGAAACGCTCGGCTTTCTACCTAGGAGTTCTGCGTATACCGCGAGTGTCCGCGACGCCATCACTTCGGTGGTAAAGTTGTTCATCACGTACTCCTTACCATACGCGCCCATCTTCGCGCGCGTCTCAGGATTGTCGATCAGCTTTACCAGTGCATTGGTAAGGGATTCCGCGTCAAGTTTCGGGACGAGGTAGCCGGTTTTGCCGTCGATACATATCTCTTTGTTCCCCGACACGTCCGCCGCTACGAGTGGAGTTCCCATGAAGAGCGCTTCTCTGAGCGCGCCTGAAAGCCCCTCACCGGTGTATGCCGTGTTTACAGCTATGTCGGCAGCCATCAGTATTTCGGGCACGTCGCTCCTTATACCGAGGCAGTGGAAGTTGTCAGTGAGCCCCGCGTCCTTCACTTTTTTGAGAACAGTGTCAGAGTCGGTGCCTTTTCCGGCGATGATGAACCTCACGCTTTTGTCGCGAGCTATCACTGAGCGGGCGGACTCGAAGAAGGTCGCGTATCCCTTCCATTCGGAGTAGTGCGCCACTTTCGCGATGACTACGGCGTTCTCATCGATACCGAGCTCTTTTCTGATATTGCTCGTTGTTGTCTCAGGGTTGAAGCGTCGCGGGTCGGTACCGCTGTAAACCGTTTGGAGTTTATCTTTTTTTACGCCTTCCTTGGCGAGTTGCTCACCTATAGCGTTGCAGACCGGGATTATTTTGTCTATCCTGGAGAACTTATATTTGAGCGGGTTAAATATATTTTTTCCGTCTTTTATGCTGAAAGAGACGCGCCTGGAAACAATGAACACAGGTGATCGCGCGAAAAAAGCGGCTATCATCGCTATCATGTGCGCTTTTGGGTGATGCGCGTGTATTATGTCGAACCGCTCTCGCCGCAGGTACTTATATAGGGCGATCATAGAGCCGATGTCCGTATCGCGTTTGAGTGGAAACTCGACGTGTTTAAGCCCGAGTTCGAGCGCTTTTTGTTTCAGCTTGCTCTCTGGTCGGCAGGCGATAACGACTTCATACCCTTTTTTTGCTAGTATTTTGGTTAGTTCAAGCATCTGGAAAACACCACCAGAGAGGCTGTTCGAATTTGATATCTCTAAAATTTTCAACATAACTCCTTTTTTAGTGAAACGCGCGTCATATAGCTAATATCTCGCTGGCGATCGACTCAAGCGCACTACGCGAGTCTCTCTTGATCCGCCTCATCAGGTCTCGGTTGATGACCCGCAAAAAAGCGTGCGTTACATCGTAGTCGAACTGAACTCCGGCAAAATCCTCGAGTTCCTTAATTGCCTTGTTATAATCAAGCGACTTTCGGTAAGGTCGGTTGCTCGTCATAGCGTCAAAACTGTCAGCGACCGCGATTATCGCGGCGCCGATCGGAATGTCCGGCCCCTGAAGTTTTTCGGGGTAGCCATTGCCGTCCGGGCGTTCATGGTGATAGCGGATAAAATCGATCGAATCGTCCAAAAACCTGAACCGCTCAAGCATGTCGCACCCAATAAGCGGATGCGAACAAAGATCATTGTACTCCTCTTCGTTGAGCCGTCCGGGCTTTAGGAGGATCTTGTCTTTCACCCCGATCTTCCCGATGTCATGTAACAGCGCTGCACAGTATAAGCTTTTTGTAAACTTTTTGTCTACTGAAAAATTCATCTCATTGACGATTTGTACGCAATAATAGAAAACACGGGAAGAATGCCCGGCGGTGTAGTTGTCCCGATGACTCAACATAGCGATAGAATTGGTCAGAATGTCGAGCGTCCGCGTGAACATGACCTGAGTGATCCGGGTCTTAAACACAACCGCTACCAGACCGATTATAGGCAGGTTTGATATCTTGACCTTCACCTGGAATATCTCGGCGCCCTCAGTAGAGGTATGCTCAAATACCCTGCCCGCGTTCTCCATTGTGATTAACGGTTTGATATGCTCGCCAAAGGTTGGTAGAGTACCGATATCGCGTACATTTATTTTTAGAGTAACGATATGTTTCGGGGAGTGGGGTGTGGCGTTAGTCGCGGTCTCGTTTATGTCGTATATTATACCGCTGGCGTCAAGGATATATAAGGCATCAGGGTTATTATCAAAGTGCAGATTGTTCTTCAGCTTGCGCCGCCGGTTTAAAATCGCCCAGTGCAACTGATTGAGCAGTACCTGTAGGGTACACTCCTTCGGTATGAAATTATCAAACCCGATGCTCGTAACGATATAGTTAGAGACTTTGTCGAGTGTTTCTTCTATACAAAGGATTATAATGCCCTTGTAACCTTGTTCGCGTAAAAAAGTACAGAGCTTCACCCCAGCCTCAGTATCACCATCGATGCACTGATCGAGGATAAAAATATCGATCCCCCGCGAGGCGAGTGCGGGCGTGATGGAGGGCATGTCGTCAATAATCTCAAGGTTTATCGGGATTTGGCGTAGGTATTTCAGTATCTGACGGTTTTCATCATGGTTGTCTGTAATGAAACAGCCGAGTTTGACATCAGAAATATCTTCAATGCTTTTGAATCCCGCCACGATATTTTTCATCGTTTTCACAACTCTCTTTAGAATGATAATTAATTTTACCACAAATTATCACAAAGTCTATTTTTTGGGCAAATAGCGTAAAGGTCGCGAAAAAGTGGCATATAAGCCAATAAAGCTCAATAGTATGCTGTTGCTTGGACAGTACGATGTCAAAATAAAAATATTTTTTATGCGCGAATATTATTTTACCAATATAAATATATTGTTTTACTCCTGTAATAATAGGCTGTTATCTAAATCTATGCCTTGGCGCAACTGTTTTGTCTAAGTGTTTGGCATGGAAATCGCATTGTATAATATAATAAAGCTAGATTTTACTTAACCCCATAGGAGAAACTATGAGAACAGAGTGACCTTGTAGGAGGGAAATATGAAGAAACCACTACTCGCTATTGCAATACTTATTATTATTACTTTCTTTTGCGTTTCCTGCGCGAGAGAAGTCAAAAAATCTACCGACCTAGAGGGGGCTACCCCAAAAGTATCCAGTAGAGTCAAGCAACCTAAATCAGCCCAAAAGAGACTCGTTAAATATGAAAATATCTATTTAGTTAACAGTGTCGCCTACGATAAAAGCACAAAACAACCTTTTACCGGCAAGGTTATCAAGATGTATGAGACGAAACCTGACGCAAAGTACTCTAAGTCTGAATACAAAAAAGGGGTCCTAACCGGAAAATATCTGATATGGCATTTAAATGGGAAGAGGGCGCGGCGGGATCTCTTCAAGAACGGGAAAAAAAATGGGGTCTCATACGAGTGGTACTCAAATGGAGAGCTGAAAGCGAAGGGGTATTACAAGGGTGGCGAGAAAGATGGTATCTCAAAAGGGTGGAACAAGTACGGTGACAAGATGTACGTCGGCGTTTTTAAGAGTGGCAAACGTGAGGGAGCATGGGCATTTTTTCACTCTAACGGCAAAGTAAAATCAAAAGGGATGTATAAAAATAACCGTAAAAGCGGGCCGTGGCACATTTATTATGATGATGGCAACAAGTGGTCAACTATCTACATGGTCGATGGCAAGAAGGAAGGCGCGTGGAACACATGGTATAAAAATGGTCAGCAGTCAATAAATGGGGCGTATCGCGATGATGTTTTCGCTGGTGTTTGGAACGAGTGGCATGAAAACGGTAAAATGAAATCAGCTGTAACCTTTAAAGACGGCTTAAAATCCGGGATAGCGTTTTCATGGTATCCTAACGGCGAAAAGCAGTCCGAGATAAGCTTTAATAAAGGGAAAATAGATGGGCTAGAAGTTATCTGGTACGAGAACGGGACGATGAAGTCTGAAGTCTACTACAAAGCCGGAAAGAAGAACGATGTATGGACAGAGTGGTATGACGATGGTAAGATCAAAGCGATGGCAGCTCTTAAAGACGACAGCGGCACCAAAACATACTGGTACCACAACGGTCAAAAGAAATCTGAAACGAGTTACAAAGGTGGCGCGAAAAGTGACGCGTGGACAGAGTGGTATGACGATGGCACAATAAAAGGCGTCGGTTTTTTTGAGGACGACACCGGTTCTAACACATTCTGGTACTTAAGCGGCGCGAAAAAATATGAGGAGCTCTACAGCAAAAATGGTTCTGAAAAAGTAAGCGTTATATCTGAGTGGTATGAAAACGGTCAGAAAAAAGCTGAAAGGCAGATCGGTAGCTATGATCCCGCGACAAAGAGCTACCACCCCGGGAAAGAAGGTGTCTGGAGTGAGTGGTACGACAGCGGTCAAAAAAAATCAGAATGCAAGTATATCCATGACGACAAGGATGGTGTTTGCACAGTGTGGCAACCGAATGGGCAGAAAAAATCCGAGGAGTCGTTTCAAAATGGCGAAGAAGAGGGTGTATCGGCATTCTGGTACGATAACGGGCATAAATGGAATGAAGTGAACTACACCGCGGGCTACAAAAACGGTCAATGGAAAGAGTGGTACGAAAATGGCGAAAAAAAAAGCGAAGGGGTTTACGCAATGCCTCTTACTGACCAGCATCCTTTGGAGTGGAACAGCCCGCCAAGCTTAAAAAATGGTGTCTGGAGCGAGTGGTTGCCGAGCGGGAAAAAAATAAGCGCTGGAGATTACGCGAGCGGCAGGCAAGAAGGCGCATGGATATACTGGTACCAAAGCGGTGCGAGAAAATCCGAAGGGCGCTTCAAAAACGGTAAGCAGGTGGGTGTCTGGACATTCTGGCACCGAAACGGTGAACTGAGCGCTAAAGGTTTTTTCGATGGCGGAAAACACGCCGGTGTATGGATGTACTGGTATCAGAACGGAAATCCGAAGAAGGAGGTGGATATTGACAACAGGCTTAAAACTGTTATCAACGAATGGGACAGGGAGGGCAACAAGATATAAAAAAACAGATCTACAAAACTACACACGCTCCCCTCTCCTGACAAGAAGCTGTTTTCTCCGGGGTGGGGAGCTACTTTTTGTTTTTTAAGTCGATTTGAAAGTGTTTTTCTCTTGGTCAAGTTCTGACAATTTTAGCCCTACAAGGCTCATCTGGCGCCCTGTGTTGCCTTGCCTTCTATAAGAGAAAAAGAGTTCCTCTTCACAGTAAGAGCAATGGTTATCAGATATTATGTTTTCGTCCGGGACTCCAAACTGTACAAGCTGATCTCTGTTGAATGCGCGAAGATCAGCGAAAATCATACCATCTTCATCTAGGTACATCCCCTCCGCGTCATCCCCGACCGACTCGGTAAGCTTGCATAGTACTTCAGCGCTTACTTCGTAGCAACAGACCCCAATCGCCGGACCTATTGCCACCCGGATGTTTTTCAGGTTACACCCAAACTTATCCCGCATTAGCCTCGCGGTTCTGCGCGCTATACCGGCGGCGGTACCACGCCACCCGGCATGTACCGCCGCGAAAACACGCTTTTCGGTATCGACGAGTAGGAGAGGAACACAATCAGCGGTAAGCAGTGTAAGGGTTAAAGATGTGTCGTCAGTTATAACAGCGTCGTACTTTTGAGTTGTTACACGACGACGGCTGTTTTTTCTGATTATCAGCACTTCATTGCTATGCGATTGTTCGAGGCGTATCAGTGTCTCTGGAGGAAGAGCAAACGAATCGCTGACTTTGGTGAAATTCCTGACGATATCGGCGTGAGCATCACCGACGGTAAATGACATATTTAGCGCGTCATACGGATGTTCACTAACTCCACCGGTGCGGGAGAGGAATATAGCGCGAAAATCACCAAGCTGTTGATAAAGGTGGTTGATTCCATGTCGGTTGAGCATTTTCATCTTGGAATAGTATCAGAGGTAAGCGAAAATGTCAATTAAGATTACGGCTAACTCGGATTTTACCTTGAATTTGCAAATAGTTTTTAGTAGTTTTCTGTGAGGTTGGTTCGCGTGGGCGCGTCTGCCCCGCCCACGCGTTTTTAATCATTACTTTACGCTTTAGTGAGTGTCGTGTCCCCCACCATGTCCCCCACCATGTCCCCCACCATGTCCTCCTCCGTGACCTCCTCCACTGTGCCCTCCAGATTGGTCACTTCCACTTTGGTTCCCATCGTGATTTTCGTCGTGGTTCCCATCGTGGTTCTCATCGTGGTTCCCATCGTGGTTCCCATCGTGGTTCTCATCGTGATTCTCACACAGCTCGTCATCATTGTTAGATTGATTTTTGTCGCTGTCGTTGTCACTGTCGCTGTCGTCGTCGCTGTCGTTGTCGCTGTCGTCGTCGCTGTCGTCGTCGTCACTGTCGTCGTCGTTGTCGTCAGTATCGTTATCGTCGTTATTACCATCATCCGGGCCAGTCAGTTTCAGGGTGTAGGTACCGGTGCTGGTGCCATCGCTGGAGACCACGATAAAGTAGGTGCCGGAGGTTTCGCAGTCCCAGTTGATCTTCAGGGATATACTAGTTGTGTTATAAATATTTATCTTTGGTACTAGTGAGTTATCATAGGTAAAGCCAAGCGTTGTCGCACCATCAGTATCGTACAGCGCAATGTTTACGTTCGATATCGATTTTAGGTCGGTAGTTATTTGGTACTTCGACCCCGCTTCGGCGTCGAAGCTGAACCAGTCGGCATCGTCAACGCTTTCTATATCACCATTCATGAGGGTTTTGGTGCTGAGCGGGGCGGCTGTCGTCACGTCATCCCCTCCACCGTAAGTATCGCTATTTGAGGATTCGCTACAGCCGGCAACGCTAAAGACCATAATAGCTAGGATAATTAAATAAATAGTTGAGTAATAAACTGTTTTTCTGATGTTTTTTGCTGTTTTCATGGTAGACTCCTTAAATGTTGTTTCGTGAAATAAATGACAAAAAAATATAATAACACCGTGAAAAAAGTGTACCATATATAAAAGGAGATTTCAAACGTAAAGTGACGTTAAAGTATAATGGGCATGTTGCCCATGAGTCGGGCAGATGACGTAGGGGGGGGCGACAATAACGCCATTCCGAACAACTCCTTGACTTTCACAACAAATATGATAATATTTCCCCACTATTTCTTAAACGGTTAAAAATGATCGCTACAAAATTCATAAAAACGTTTGCTCTCGCTTGCCTCGCGCTGTTACTCCTACCATGCGTTTCTTTTTCGAAAGAAGAGAAGACGATGACAAAGGAGGACTATCTGCTTGAGATCGACATTGTCAAAGCGGCGCTCGAAAAGGATCCCGAGAGCGCGGAGCTGCATAATACGCTCGGGTTTTATTACTATAAGATAGAAGACGACGAAAACGCTGAGTCAGAGTATCTTGACGCGATAACATATGACGAAGAGTTCGCCGTACCGTTCAATAATCTCGGCATCCTCTCGCTGAAGAAGAAGCAGTATAAAGTCGCCGAAAAGTACTTCAACAACGCGCTCAAGCGTAACCCGAAGTACGCCAAAGCTGTATATAACCTTGGTGTTACTTATTTTCGGCAGAAGAAATATATCAAGGCGGTAAAGTACTACTACAAGGCGAAAGATGTAGATAAGGAGTACGTAAAAGAGCGCGAAGACAAGAAGAAGGGGCGCGCCGAGCTGGAAAAAGCGCTCAAAGAAGACCCTGATAATGACGTTCTGCAATATCTGGTGAAGAAGGCCAATGAAGAAGAAAATAAATAATATCATCATCGCGGCGCTGATACTGCTCACGACATCCACACTCTGCTACGCCGATGAGATGCGCGGTCCGTGGAACGCGCCGCCAGCGACAACCCGCGCGCGACCTGTGCGGACATACGCCATGACCGACCGCGCGTTAGAGACGAATATCGGTAAGATGCCGTTTCTCTGGGGGATGAAATTCTACCGGGATTTCATCTCCCCGATCGATGGCAACAAATGCTGGATGTACCCGACCTGCTCGGGGTACGCGTCGCGGGCGATACGGAAGCATGGCGCGTTTATCGGGCTGATGATGACTGTAGACCGGCTTTACCACGAGGGTAGCGAGATGCCGCGCGCCCCGGAAATAATAAAATTTGGATATGTGAGGAAATATGACCCTGTTGAAAACAACGACTTTTGGTTTGCGAAATAGATACTCACTTGTAATCATTGCGATTTTGTTCTCGTTGGCTTTTATGTTGATTGCAAAAACCGCTACCGCCTGCGACCCGATTAAGGATATGTCGAAGAACATGAACGGTACCATCGCCACGCTTGGTTTCGCTGACCGGCTCTTTGAGGATCGGGACTACTACCGCGCGATTACGGAGTATAAGCGGTTTATTTTTCTGCAACCTGACAGCCCGCTCGCGCTGAACGCGCAGTACAAGATCGGGCTGAGCTTTTTTAAGGGACAAAAATACTCTGACGCGGCGAAGGTGCTCAACAGCGTTTCTATCAACCCCAAAAAAAGCCAACTCACGATGAAGTCACTCCTGAAGCTCGGGGAGACGCACTTCAAAGACGCGATGCGGACGAAGAGAGCTTATGAAAGAGACCTGCTCTTCACCGAGTCGGTGGATGCCTACCGACGTTTTATCGATGAGTACCCGCGGGAAACTCAGCAGGTGGACAGCGCTCGGTTCAAGCTCGCGTGGACGTACCTCCAGATGGGTTGGGATCAGGACGCGAAGGACACCTTCGCGGCGGTAACGCCTGACAGCCAGCAGCACTACTACGCCGCGACGAACATCTCGTCGAAACTCGACCACCTAGACGACCTGCCGTACAAATCACCGAACGTCGCGGGCGCGCTCTCAGCGATCCTGCCGGGCGCCGGACAGGTATATTGCGGGTACTACAAAGACGCGACAATGTCGTTCATCCTCAACGGTCTCTTCATCTGGGGCAAGGTAGAACTGTTTTAGGATCACAACTACGCCGCGGGCGGGGCGGTCGGTTTCTTCGCTATGCTCTGGTACTCAGGGAATGTCTATGGGGCGGTCAACGGCGCGCACAAGTACAACCGTAACATGCGCGACGACTTCATCAAAGACCTTAATAATACATACAACTTCAGCTTTAAGTACGACCCGAAGAGCGATGGTAAGTTCGCGGTGATTGGGGTTCGGTTTTAGGGGAATTCCCCCTAAACTCCCGAGCATCGCGATGCTGGCCCCCCCCTTTTTTTTTACAGGTACTTACAGCGATGGCTTTTTTGAAAACAGGGAGAATTTTCTATTTGGCGACAGTTCCATAAAAGCAGGTCGCGCAAGACTCTTAACCAACAAAAAAAACGGCCGCGAGCCATTTGACTTTAAGTTCTACCGGTATATATTTATTTAATAACTTTTAAATTCGCGGAGGTGATTAAATGAGCTATGATGAAAAACCAGAATATGGTCAAGAGGCGGACTATATCGATGAGTCAGAACATTCAGATGAACCAGAATACATTGAGCTGAAGGATCACTACGTTGAGCTTCAGTACGCCGCGGATGTGCTCGAAGTCAGAAAGATCGTTTCGAAAGCCGGTTTCGGGAGCCTTATCTTTGGACTCCTTGCTTTTGTGCAGGGGCTGGCGTTTATGCAAGTCAACGACCTAAACGCTATTCTGGCGTTAAACGGCGCCGTCCTTATCGCGGTCGGGCTGTATAGCCGAATCACCAAACGTCCTATCGCGGTAAAGTATGATGGGATTGCGCTTATCACACTTGGGCTTTGGAATGTTTTTGTTGTTATCCTTAACGCTTCTCACGCTGGCGTGACTCCGAATACTGTTAGCGGAACATTCTACGCGATGTTTCAGTTTTCATGGGGGGGGAAGAGCCTAAAGAACTACAAAAAATATATCGCGGTGATGGATAATGAGCCGCACCAGAATTTTACCGAATGGGTAAAAGAGGTGATAAAGGGCTTTAAGCGCGCGAGGTTTAAGAGGAATGAGAAGGCTATTTCTCTGACGGAAAAGACATTTCTTAAAGCTTCTACCTGGAAAGGGATTTTGATGGATGATGGCGCTGTGTTCAGCAAGCTGGGTAACTCCGCGTTCGAAAGGGACAAAGCGGAAAAGGTGAAGATCGTCCCCATGGAGCATGTGGAACTTAAGATAAATAAGATGAAAAAAAGAAGCGGGAATGTCACCCTCCTCCTCTTTAATGATGAGGTCGTAACCGGTAAGATCAGCAAAAAACACGCCGACAGGTTTGAGGCATGGAAAACAGTGATGCCAGACTCTAGCTCTGTATAAAGGGGGTACGCCCAACGGGAGTGTAGGGGGGGAATCCCCCCCCCTAAGGTGGATTGGGCAACATGCCCATTAAATAAATTAAATAGCAACTTGACTTTATTCATATTTGGGGTATC
>JAJRXV010000108.1 GCA_024276115.1 Deltaproteobacteria bacterium | reverse complement strand
TGCTCCTTCTTCAAACGCTCCTTTTCCAATTTAAGCTCGCTATCCTTTCTCTTACGCTCGCGCTCTATCTCTTCACGCTCACGCCTCAGGCGCTCCGTTTCCGCGTCGAGCTTCGCCTGTACGTCAGATGACGGTGAAACGACTGGTGGAGAAGCGGTGTAATCAGAGACGTTTTTATCCGATCCCGCCATAGCGAATACGAAGTCGCCCTGGTCAAGGTTCGGGTCGCGGATCCTGCCGTATTTAGGGTGCTGCGTGCCCTTGGAATAGTTGATTATTGTATCTGAGAGGAACAACCCGAGCTCGTCGCCGGTCACATAACCATCTTTGTTTGTATCGCCGTCGCCGCTTAAGGCTTTTACGAACTGGCGCCTGAAGACGCTCTTGTCTGGGACTGTCTCGTTCGCGTCGCCGGCTGTGATAAACTGCCGCACGGGTTTCGCTGTCCTTTCGGTTATGCTCTTCGGGGCGTCCTTGTTCATCGCGAATATCGAACCGGAGAAGCAACTGTCAAACATGAAGAGCGCGTGTTTTGACTGGATGCGCTTTGCGTAGACCTCCATCTGCTGCATATCGAGCGCCTTGTCCAAAAAACCGTCGCGGTCTATTTCAGGATTCGGCGCGTCCACAGGTACGATATATCCCATCTGACCGCCATAAGTATTCTTTAGGGTCATTCCATGGCCGGTGTAATAGATGAGGAGACGGTTATTCTCACTCCTGCCGTATTTTCGGATAAAATCGTTATATGCCGATCTCAACCGTGCGCTGTCCGGGTTCTCCACCACAGTGACGGAAAAGCCGAGATTTCTAAGTAGCGTCTTTACCGCAGCGACATCGTCCTTTACGCCCCTTAAGTCCGGCCACCCGCGTTCATAATTACTCGCGCCGATGATCAGGGCGTAGGAGTTGTCATACAGCTTGATCCGCTTCGTCTTACCGGTATTCTTATCCTTCGCGACGACGGAAAAGCCGCGGGGCGCCGTTTTCGCACCTGCAATGACCGGCAGGAGCAGAAGTAACATAAGGATTATTGCGAAAAATTTTGTTTTGTTCATGGCCTACCTCTTTATTACATTTATTGTTGCGCTTCGTATCGCTACTACCTGTTACGTTTCGGCTTGCATCACGATGCTAAAGCCTCTACGTAACCTACCGGTTGTAAACATTCATAATTATTACCCCTCTACATATAATGCTTCTGAGTAGCGTAACGCAATAATGTTATCTTCCCCTTGTCCTTACATAATACACGTCCAGCGCGCCGTATCTCACGGTTTTATCGTCGGCTTTGTCTTTCAGCTCAATCCAGAGGTTCCTTAAGCCGCCCTCTTGAATATTGTATTTAGCTTTGAGAACATGCGTTGCCTTTTCGAGATTATCGCTGACAGGTAGGCCGAAGCGGGTCATCTGACTGCCAAGCTGTGTCATGACATCCCTTTCGTATTTGTCAAGGCCTTCAATGCTTATGTAAATGCCGGTCTTTCTATTACCATATTTATTATACATTTTTTTAGATAGGCAGGTTATGTACATACCAAGATATTCGGCTATCGCGGCTTTATCATCTATTATCGGAGCGCCTTTTGTGCCTTCAAGATATTCATCGTTTTGGGGTTCTTTGTTAAGAAGATGCCTTATCTCATCATTGATTTCTATGGAGGTGGCATATCCGAAGCCGTCGATATAATTATTTGACCTGTCCCTTACCATCATCTTCATTTTCAGCCTGTCCTTGAAATCCTGCACCTGTACGATAAGGTAATATTCAGGGAAAACATAATCGTTACAGTTCAGATTCGGGAGCATTCCGGGCTCCTGGATTCCGGAGAACTTATGTCGCATAACGGGCTTGGCGCCGAAGCCCTCCCTTTTGAGCGCCATGATGAGCTCTGAACGGAAATATTTCGTGAACTGGTCTATTTTGACGTTCGCGCTTGACATACCGTCGAGACTGCCCGGTATTATCAGCGTGGGCTCTTTGATAAATGTTGTTTTTTTCAGTTCTGTTACAACTTCGGCGACAAGTGACGTGATTACATCGTCCGCGTTTTTGCCCCTGTGCTTGAGCGTCGTCGCGCAAGCGCAAAATAACGCCATTATACTTACGGTTACTAAAAAATATACAAATCGTTTCATAATTTTATCCTCCACTTTCCTTGTATTCAAGGCCGGTAATTTTTTTAATCTCATCGAGTTTTTGATCAAGATCATCGTCACTGTTGTATTTAAAGGTAATTCTTTTGTCGCCATCGGGGCAGTTCTCGATATCCACATTAAACGAGCAGCCCTTTTTCTCAAGCATACTTTTAAAACCATTCGCGCCAGAAGCCGACCGGCAGTCAAGGCGGAAGGTTTCAGTCAGTTCCGTATCCTCAATATTGTTCCGCTCGTTTTGAGCCAGCGTATTTTCTGCAAAATCACTTTGCTCAGTTGGGGCAGCGTCTTCCTTTGCCTCAACCGGCTCGTGTTCAACGGTATCCTGCGGCTTGCTTTCATTAGGTACATAAGTCGCCTCTACCACCAGTATTTTATTTTGTCCGCTTTCCTTTTCGTTACTTGAGTTTTTTCCCTCCTGTTCTTCTATCATGCTTTCTTCAGGTTTTTCTGTTTCAGGTTCAGCATAAGTAACAGCGCTACCATCAAGAATTTCATCTGGTACTTTAGAAACGTTGAAATCGAAAAAGAACAGACTTATTACCGCTAAAACAGCTAAAAGCACTCCGAGTTTAACCAATGATACTATAATTTTCATGTCGATCACCTCTTTCTTTGAATACATTCAAGGTCCCTAAGACCTGTTATCTGTTCTATAATTTCAATTAACTTTTTATTGTCTTCGAGGCTGTTAGCCGCGATTACAAGATCGAATTTCCCTAATGGGGTTTTTATTATTTCAAACGGCGTGTCTGGATAGTTTTTAAAAATATCATGATATTTCGCGACCAGAGCCGGATTGTCATACTTTAAGTTTTTATACTTAGCGAGAATGTATTCTTCATATATTTCAGCGTCTGTAAATCGTAAGAATCTATTTCTAAAAGAGCAGAATATTTTCGGGATGTATTTTTTCACGAATTTTTTAGTGTCAATCCTACTAACAATATATTCGTAACTTCTTCGTATGTATGCAATATAATCTTTGACGTTTGCAATCTTGTTTTTGCTCTTTGACTTTTCCCAGTTCGGTCCGCCGTTGTAAGCGCCAATAGTGTGATATATATCACCGTTATAGTATTTGTCACTCAGCATTTCTGAAAGATACCGCGCTCCCGCATCGATATTGATGCAGGGGTCATACAGGTCTTTTTTTCGTTTGATATTAAGGTGATCTCTTCCAGTTGACGGCCACAATATTTGCATGACGCCAAACGCCTGCTGAGGTAGCCCCTTATACTTTCCGTTCCTGAAAGTGACAACTTCACCTTCGGCTCTCGGATTAAAATTTGACTCCCCCTTGGCAATGGACATAAGCAAAAGAATAGGGACGCCATACTTTTCAGAAGCTTGTTTAAAGCATTCGTAGTGTGGGTAAGAGCTTAATTGTGCAGAATCTGTAACGCTATTGAAATTAGCCCACTCATCAGCAAAACATTTTGCCGAAAAAGCCGAAAGGAATATCAAAACTACAACTAAAACATACAATTTATCTTTCATGGTAACTAACCTCATCATTCATTAAAGTACTTGATACGCCCATCCTTTTGAATCAAATACAGTCCGTATTTGCTACTGCTACTTATTTTGGAAATTTCGACCCTCATACTTGCAGAAGGCAGAAAATAATATTTTTTCTTATCGTATTTCATCGCGGGATACTTTCTGTTAAAAGCCCGCTCAGTTTTTTCCATCGCTTCGGGATCAAGCCCGTAACCGGTCACAGTCGGGCGAGGCACCTGCCTTATGGACACATCAGAGCCTTTTATGGATGTGACTTCATACGCATTGGTTGTATCGCTTGATACAAAAATCATGCATCTTATCCCGCCATTAGAAATAAGCGCCGGAAGCGCGCCCTCAGCAAACCGCAATGTTTTTATCTTCTTATTCTTTGCTCGCTGGTTAGCTTTTCTCAGTTTTTCCCTGCTTTTGCGTTCTTTCATAATCTTTTGCATTTCTATTTTTTTCTGCGCTTTTACTCTCTTTATTTCCTCTTCTTTTCTCTTACGCTCTGCCTTTTCTTTTTTTCGACGAGCTTCTTCTACTCTTCTATCTTTTTCATATTCCTCACGCTTGCGAGTCGCTTCTTCTTTTTCTCTTTGCGTTTCAAGCTTACTTAACATTTCAAGCCTTTTTCGTTCCTCCTCTTTTCGCCTAAGTTCCTCCCGCCTTAGACGCTCTTGTTCCTTTTGTTTATCCTTTAACGTTTTCGCACACGCCTGGTCGCTTTGTTTCGATTCGTTCCCTGAAGCGTCAAAAGCGGAAACGGTATAGCAGTAATCTTTGCTGCTTGCAAGGCTGGAATCAACAAATGATATTTTGTTGGTAAGGTCTATTTCCATACCATCCCTGAAAATCTTATATCCCTCAATATTTACATTATCTGTCGAGTTGTCCCAACTAATTTCAATCTGACTGTCTGAAACGGCGGAAGCGGTAATGTTCAGCGGAACAGAGGGAGGTGTCTGATCCATCATTATTTGGACAAGTGGTATGAAGATAATTAGCAGAGCAAATGATATAATCGCCAAAAAGCGCATTACATCAGCCATCATCGTTTCTGATATCAGTTCAAATTCATGTGAATTATCCATACTCTTCCCTTTTATGAAAGAATTTACCACTCAAAATATCAGCTGTTTTTCCGCAGAGATGATTCAATAGAGTCAAGCCGCTCCATAACCTGTTCAAACGATTTACTGTCATTTGTCTTTTTCGCGTTAAGAAGCTTATAACCAAACAGCAGATATTTTATCAGCCTGCACCCGTAACCCAACACACCACCAACAATAGTGGTAAAAAGCGCCGTAAGCAATCCAGTATCTAACAGATTACTCAGGATTTTCATCGGATTCATAGAGCCGGCCATTTTGGTGTCAAAGCCGGTCAATGTCGTTTCAAATGAGGTCTGCATACCTATCGCGGTATAAATAACGCCTGTCGCGAAGAATAAGATGATGAAAGTGTCCGCGAGGGAATTCCAGTACATAATCTTCTGGAAATTTTGATCTTCTTCGGTCAGACTCTTATAAAGGCAAATTGAGGTGATTATCAAGCAAATGAAGAAAATTGAGAAAAAGTATTTTGAGGAGCCAAGGTACTCAATATATTTGCTTATCATCGATACTCTATTAACGGTAACGATAACGCCCATAGCTTCAAGAACAAAAAGCAGTACGATCCAGCTTAAAATTACAAGCAATAACTTTACAATAATTGAACCGCTTTTTTTATCTTTAACGTCTTTCCCCATTTTCCCCCTCCAGAGACATATTTATTTCAATCAAATGTGTGGTCAGGCCAGCGTTGCAAAAGCCGACCACACGCAGATTGAACCGAATGAGCCAGTACAGAAACAGGCGAGCCTGTTAAAAACCGCCATACTCTGAAGACGAAGCAGAACAAAACGCTTTTATAATAACTATCAATTCATTTGAACGCCTTTCAGCTGTTTCAATTAGTTCCTGGACAACATATTCGCTTCCAGGTTCGTTAAGGCACATTTTAAAAGTTTCTTTCTTTATTTATCCTTAAAAAACCACCTTCTTTGAAGGTGGTAATGGGAAAAAGGCTTTGCCATTTAAAGAGTAAGTGTTATATAAATAGATATGGCAGAGTGGAAGAAATTATC
>JAJRXV010000107.1 GCA_024276115.1 Deltaproteobacteria bacterium | reverse complement strand
GACGCTATCGGGATCCGGGGCGCGGTCGGTTTGTTAACCCATTTAGGCGGGCAGTTTTATCTGGACGTTTCAAGCAATTACCATTATCTTTTTAATGATGAAAAAACAGATTTCTTTGAGTTGCGGGTCGGAGTTGACTACAAGTGGTTCTGATTTTCCTGCCGGCTGATTTAATGTCAATCTAGTCACGT
Organism: Deltaproteobacteria bacterium; assembly: GCA_024276115.1. Lineage (GTDB taxonomy): Bacteria > Desulfobacterota > JAJRXV01 > JAJRXV01 > JAJRXV01 > JAJRXV01. The sequence goes on along the minus strand of JAJRXV010000107.1, from coordinate 19,506 downwards.
AAATAAAATTAATAACTTAATAAAAAAAACTTGCAATTTATTTTTGCTTATGATATAAATTTTGCTCTGTTTGGTTGTTGGGATGTTGTTTAAGGTAGTTTTTATGACAAGTGGGTATATCCCACTTTTTTATTTTGAGAAACGTAATCTATTCATGTCAAATATTAATATAAAAAAGGTCATCAAGCTTGTAGAGCCTGTTTTAGAGAATGAAGGCTACGAGTTAGTTGATTTAGAGTGTCAGAATGAACACACCGGTTGGGTGCTTCGATTATTCATCGACAAAAAAGGTGGAGTTAATATCGATGACTGCGCGGGGATAAACCGTGAACTGGGCAACATTTTAGATGTCGAGGATGTTATTACTTTTAAGTATAGACTCGAGGTATCGTCTCCGGGGCTGAGCAGACCGCTCAGAAAGCAGAAACATTTTGAAAAAGTTATCGGTGAGCAGGTAAAAGTACAAACATTTGAGTTAGTAGATGGCGCGAAGAATTTTAAAGCGAAGTTGGTAAGTGTCAATAATGGCACTATCACTCTTGATAATGGTGTCAAGCAATATACGGTAGACTTAGAAAATATTAAAAAAGCAAGTTTAATATATAAATTTAATATATAATTTTTAGATGATTTTTTTGGAGGAAGAGAATGTTTAATAATCTTAACCACATGATTGAACAAGTTGGTAAGAATAAAGGCATTGATAAAGAGACGCTGATCGAAGCGATGAAAGCCGCGATGTTAAAGGCGGTCGATAAAAAATTTCGTGGTAGCAGAGACTTAGAAGCACAGTACAATGAAGAGACCGGTGAGATAGAGGTATATGAATTTGTCACCGTTGTGGATGAAGTCCAGGATTCTTATACCGAGATATCGGTAGAGGAAGCGGCGGAATACGACCCTGACGCGGAGTTAGGCGACAGTCTAGGGCTGAAAGTCGACTCATCTGACCTCGGCAGGATCGCGGCTCAAACAGCAAAGCAGGTTATTATCCAAAAGCTACGCGAGGCTGAGCGTGAAAACATTTACAATGAGTTCAAGTCGAGAAAGGGCGAGATCGTCAATGGTACTGTCCAACGACTTGAAAAGCGTGAAATAATCGTCAACCTCGGAAAGACTGACGCGGTTTTACCGTATGAAGAGCAGATACCGAGAGAATCATACAAGCGTGGCGAGCGGATCAGAGCGTTTATTCAGGACGTAAAACAGGTGCAGAAAGGACCGCAGGTTATTTTAAGTCGCGCGTCAGCCGGTTTTTTGCATTCGCTGTTTGAGATGGAAGTGCCTGAAATATATGAAGGACTTGTCTCTATCAAAGCAAGCGCCCGTGAAGCGGGAAGCAGATCAAAAATTGCTGTAGAAAGCAATGATTCAGACATCGACCCGGTCGGCGCGTGCGTCGGCACAAGAGGCTCAAGAGTACAAAGCGTTGTACAGGAGCTCAAGGGTGAGAAAATAGACATCGTCCCATGGTCTGAAGATCCAGTATCATTCGCCTGTAACGCAATATCACCGGCAGATGTAAACCGGGTAATGGTGAACAAGTCAGAAAAGAAGCTCATCGTCGTTGTCGCTGATGATCAACTTTCTCTCGCTATCGGTAAGAAGGGTCAAAACGTAAGACTGGTGGCGAAACTTACCGGTTGGAGAATCGATGTTAAGAGCGAGAGTCGCCTTGACAAAGAGATGTTGCTCAGCTTCACACCGATCAACAAGTTGTTTGACCTCGACCTCAGCTCCCTTAACATCCTTATGGATGAGGGGATACAGACGATTGAGGAACTGATCGGTACCGATCAAGAGAAGCTCGCGGCGCTAAAAGGCATTGGTGAAGAAAAAGCTGCGGAAATCGTGGGTGTTTTAGAACGATATCTGAAAATGATAGAAGAAGAAAAAGAAATATCGTCCATGGAGGATGCGCTTGCCGCGGAAATCAGCAATGGGTTGGCAAAGCATTCATTTGATACTGATACGACTGAAAGCGGTGCCACAATTGATGAGCACTCAAAATATAATGACGCGGTAATGGTATTAAAAGGTGTTGGCGAAAAGACAGCGGAACTGATTTCAAAAGAGGGCTTTCTGACATTGCAAGATGTTCTGGATGCCACTCCAGACGCACTTGCTACCGCAACAGGTATTTCCTTAAAAAAGGCTGCCGATATTGTTGACAAGGCAAAAGCATACATTGAAGAATAATTTTTAATTTGGGGGTTGAACTTAATGGCGAAAAAAATGGGGTTGGATATTTTGGCACAAGAGCTTGGACAAGAGTCCTTGAGCTTCTATATCCGTATAAAGGAATATGGTTTTGATTACGACACCCCTTCTAGCATGATAAGCATTGAAGATGCTGAAAAGATAAAAAAAAGTTTTTTATCTACTGAAGATTCGGCAAAGCCAAAGAAGAAAACGGTTGTTATTAGACGGAGAAAGCCGAAACCTGTCGAGCCACCGAAAGAAGAGGTCGTGCCTGAAAAGGTAGCAGAGGCGAAGGAAGAACCTATTGAGGTTACACTGGAGGCTACAAAAGCTGACACTGTTGAAAAAACTCCTGAAAAAGCCACTGCGGAAGTAGCGACGATAAATGCGCTGAAGGGTAAGAAACCTGCCAGTGATGGCTTGATAGAAATCCCGGAACTCGAAGCGACAGAGGCAAAAGATAGCCCTAAATCGCACCCAAAAAAGGGAAAGAAAAAAGATAAGGGAAAAGAGGCTAAGGGAAAAGAAGTCGCGAACCCAAAAAACGCGAAGAAAAAGCAGAAAAAGCAGGATATAATCTACGAAGAGCGTTATCTGCCTAAGAAAGATAAAGGCTTTAGAGGCTTCGGCAGAGGCAGAAAGAGAAAGTCTCACCAGAAAGCTAAGTTTAAGCAGACCGTTCTAACAACACCAAAGGCGATAAAAAGAGTAATAAAAATAGAAGACACAATCGCGTGTGGTGAGTTAGCGCACAGAATGGGCGTTAAATCCGGAGAAGTAATTAAGAAATTATTTAATCTCGGGATTATGGCTACAATAAATCAAGCTGTCGATACTGAAACCGCCGCAATCATCGCGAATGATTTTGGTTATGAGATAGAGCAGGTAGCTCTGACGGTTGAAGATGTAACGCAAACTGATGTTGACAGACCAGATCAGCTTATACATCGTCCACCGGTCGTAACGATCATGGGACATGTCGATCACGGTAAAACATCGCTCCTCGATACAATAAGGGCAACGAACGTTACTGATGGTGAAGCTGGTGGAATTACTCAGCATATCGGTGCATACGAAGTAGCAATCGATAACAAACATATCACTTTCCTTGACACTCCGGGGCATGAGGCGTTTACGTCTATGCGTGCCAGAGGCGCTGAAATCACTGATATTGTTATCCTTGTTGTAGCTGCTGACGACGGTGTCATGCCACAGACGGTTGAAGCGATAAACCACTCAAAAGCCGCTGGCGTACCGATTATAGTAGCGGTAAACAAAATTGACAAGCCGGATGCTAATCCGCAAAAAGTAAAACAAGAATTGATGAACTACGAACTTGTCTCAGAAGAGTGGGGAGGAGACACAATATTTGTCGAGGTTTCCGCTAAGCAGAAAACCGGCATCTCTCAGCTCCTTGAAATGATACTTTTGCAGGCAGAGGTCATGGAACTCAAAGCAAACCCTGATAAGCACGCGCGTTGCATAGTCATAGAGAGTAAGCTTGACAAAGGGCTTGGTCCTGTTGCTACCGTACTTGTTAAGGAAGGGACTTTGCGAGTCGGCGATCCATTTATCACCGGACCTATATTCGGTAAAGTACGAGCGCTCATAAATGATAGAGGCAGGCGGGTCAAGCTGTCTGGACCATCTGTACCGGTTGAGGTTTTGGGCTTGCCAGATACTCCAGAGGCTGGTGACGAGTTTTTTGTTATCACAGATGAGAAGAAGGCAAAGATTATTATCGCTCAAAGGCAAAAAGTCCTTAGAGAGAAAGAACTTGCCAGCTCAAGTAAAGTCACCTTGGAAGAATTATATCAGAAGATAAAAGATGAAGATATCCAAGACCTTAATATTATTCTGAAAGCCGACGTTCATGGCTCAGCACAGGCGGTCAAGGAATCGATACTAAAACTATCTCTTGAAGAGATTAAAATAAACATTATGCACGAATCTGTCGGTGGTATCACCGAGTCAGATGTTATGCTCGCTGCCGCGTCGAACGCGATTATAATCGGATTTAACGTGAGACCTGAGCCGAAAGCGGCTACCATAGCCTCAAGAGAGCAGGTTGACGTAAGACTTTACACTGTTATTTACGAAGTCGTTAGCGATATCAAAAAAGCTGTCGGTGGACTCTTGTCACCGGTGGAAAAAGAGGTTATTCTTGGTCACGCCGAGGTACGCGAGACATTCAACGTACCTAAGATCGGTCGTATAGCGGGTACCTTTATCACTGACGGTAAGATAACCAGAGGCGGAAGGATGAGAGTTCTGCGCGACAATGTCATCATATTCGACAGCACAGTCAGCTCCTTGAAGAGGTTTAAGGATGACGCGAAAGAAGTCGTTAGCGGCTATGAGTGCGGAATTGGAGTAGATAACTTCAATGATATCAAAAACGGTGATGTTCTTGAAAGCTATTTAATCGAGCATATAGAGCGTGAATTCCCCGAGGATCACTAATAATAATTTGATTTATAGATAATATTATTTATAAGGGCAACCATATTCACCGCTGTTGCAAAAATCGATCTTTTGGTCGGTGACAAAAGCTCACTCAAGGGAAAACGGAAGATACTTCGCAGTCTCTTGGATCGGATGAAAAGCAAGTTTATTGTGTCCGCCGCAGAGGTCGGCCACAATAACCTCTGGCAACGCTCATTGATTGCATTCGCTATAGTAAGCAAGGATAAAGCACACGTAAACTCATCGGCTGATACTGTGATGGACTTTTTATGCAGCATACCAGACATAAACATTATTGATGTTAATTTAGATATAATAGGATTTTAGAATGGATTTTAAGAGAGCCGACAGAGTAGCCGGACTGATAAAGGAAGAGATATCGGCAATCATACAACGCGATGTTCAGGACCCGCGCGTTATGTTATCGACTATCACTGAGGTAAAGCTCTCAGACGATTTAAAATGCGCCAGAATATACTTTGTGTGCGACTCTGAAAAAAAGCAAAACGCTACTGAAGGCCTTAACCGCTCAAAGGGATTTATTAAGAAAAAGCTCGCGGAACGCCTTACGCTTAGATACATGCCGGACATTAAATTCTTTTATGACAGCTCTTTGGATTATTCGAACAAGATCGAAAAAATACTAAAAAAGATTACGCCAGATGATGATAAATGATGCCGCAAATATTCTGAAATGGAAATCTGATTTCCTGATCACGACGCACATCTCCCCTGATGGTGACGCGCTCGGTTCTGTTGCCGCGCTTGCGGCCTCGATCAAAAAGCTCGGTAAGAACGCTACAATCTTCATGAAAGACAACGTGCCTGAGGAGTACTCTTTTTTACCAGAGCTTGAGAATAAACACACAATCATACCGGCAAAACATTATGACGCTGTTATTGTGGTTGACTGCGGTAGCATTGAGCGGGTTGACAGCGACTTCCTTGAATTCAAGAACTATGATGTCCTTATCAATATCGATCATCACAAATCAAATACAAACTTTGGCAACATCAATATTGTAGACAAAGACGCCAGCTCCGCGGGTGTGCTCGTCTACAAGGTTCTAAAAGCCGCGGGAGTCAGCCTTGACCTCGATACGGCGACGGCAATATACACAACTATACTCGTAGATACCGGTTCTTTTCGCTACTCAAACGCTAACGCAGAAGCATTTAAAATTGCTTCAGAGCTGATAGACAGTGGCGTAAACGCATGGGATGTGGCAGGGTCAGTCTACGAAAACCAGTCACTTATCCGCATAAATCTGTTGAAGCTTGTCCTCGCGGAAATGGAGATCCATATAGATGAGGGGTTCGCGTCTATGACTATTACGCAGGATATGTTGAAAAAAGCGAACGCTGATTTTGACGTGACTGACGGGTTTATCAACTTCGCCCGGTCAATAAAAGGTGTTGAAGTAGCGCTTCAGTTCAAACAGCTCGGAACAGAAAAATACAAGCTGAGTATGCGCTCTAAAGGGAACGTGGATGTATCGGAGATCGCCGAGAATTTCGGCGGAGGCGGTCACAAAAACGCGGCGGGATGCTACCTCGACGGTGACATTGATAGCGTCAAAGAAGAACTCTTCGGTCACGTTATAGATCATATCAGAAAAAGCCATCGGTAGCTCTATGGATGGAATCGTTATTGTCAATAAACCTGTCGGGATCACTTCTTACGACGTAATCAGAAAGCTCAAAAGGGTATTTAACACCAAGAAGATAGGTCACGGTGGAACTCTGGATCCATTCGCGACCGGCGTACTTATCATCGCGGTCAATCAAGGCACAAAAATAACGCGTTTTTTTCTCAATGACGATAAAGCTTACATAGCGAAGCTGAAGCTCGGTGAGATGACTGACTCGTTCGACCTTACCGGTCAAATAATCAACCAAAACAGTGATAAAAATGTTGAAAAGAATGAACTCGAGGGCGTAGTGCATGGTTTTCTCGGAAAGCAGGAGCAGATACCACCAATGCACTCGGCAAAAAAAGTCGGCGGAGTAAAGCTCTACAAAATGGCACGCGCCGGCATTGAAATCGAGCGCAAACCGGCAACAGTAAACATCACAGATATCCGACTCACGGAGTTTTCATATCCGTTCGCGGTTGTCTCGGTGGAATGCTCGAAGGGTACCTACATACGCGCGCTGGCAAATGATATTGGGCTCAAACTCGGTTCTTACGCGCATCTTGTTGAGTTGACCCGGACTAAAAGCGGTTATTTTACACTCGATAAAGCATGTACGATTGAAGAGCTTGAAGAAGCGAAAGAGTCTGGCAACCTAGCTGACATGATGCTTAGTTTGAATGACGCACTTGATTTTATGCCGGCAGTCACTGTCCGCGAAAATGCTGTAATGAAGGTGCGAAACGGAGTAAAGCTCTCTGAAGATGATATAGCTTCATCAGATCCAGCCGCATGGGAGGGATCCAGAGCTGTCAAAATAATTTCTGAGGATTCAATACTACTGGCAATCGCTGAAAGCGGTGCGAACAAGACATTGAAATATTTAAGAGGATTCAATTAATATCACTGGAAAAGACTCAAAAGTAGATCCAAGTCTTTATGCAACTTTATTACATATCTTTCAAAAACCACAGCGAAATAAGGCATCACAACACCAAGCCCTATCAGCCCTACCCCGATTTTTAACGGAAACCCGAGGACAAGCACGTTCATCTGCGGCACAGTCCGGGCAAAAATACCAAGCAGAGTATCAAAACATAATATGAGCGCGATTATCGGCGCGCCAACCTTTACCCCGAGTACGAACATATCGGCCACCGCACTGACCGTGAGCTTCATGACACTGCCGGAAATGTAAAACTCACCTATCTCAATCGTCTTAAAGCTCGTAAAAATAGCCTTAATAAACCATAAGTGCCCATCAAGCGAGAGGAATAAAAGTATCGCAGTGAGATATTTAAGCTGAGCTATGATCGATACCTGCTGTTGAGTCTGCGGATCCATAACGCTCACGATACCGAGCCCCATTTGATATCCGATCATCTGCCCACCGAGCTGAACACCAGAAAAAAGCAACCGCGCGATGTATCCGATCAAGATACCAATGCCAAGCTCACTAAGCATCACCACAACAATCGAGACAACATCAAATAAGAAATTTGTCGGACCATGATAAAGAGGGGCGATAATCAGCGCCAAAAAGAGCGACAAAGCTATTTTTATCTGCACCGGTACGCTGAGGCTACCGAATACAGGAGCGGTAAATATGACCCCAGCTGTTCTGAAAAATATCAGAAAGAAGAGTATAAAATCGCCTACTGTCAGGTTAAATAAATCAGTCATCGTCATCCATCAGTTTGCAGTTCTATGCGGCTGAGCGTGCTCCCTACTTAACATAGCCCGGAATCCCCTCGAGAAGTTGTGCAGTGTAGGTTATCAGGTTAGTCGCGATCCAGTTAAACGCTAGCAGGAGTGTGAGCAGTATCGCGATAAACTTCGGAACAAACGAAAGCGTCTGCTCCTGAATCTGCGTGACCGTCTGAAAAAGGCTGATAATAGTACCAACGACAAGCGCAACCCCAAGTAGCGGAAACGACACGAGAAACATTACCTTTATAGCTTCCTGCGTAATCTGTAAGACCAATTGAGAATCCATATTCCCCTCACTTACTATTAAGTGTAAAAGTTACAGTTACAGATGCTGAAACAAATTCAGCACGACAAAATTATACGCTCACGATGAGCCACACGTCATGTGAAAAAGCTCTTAGCGAGCGAACCGATAAGCAGATACCAGCCATCCACCAGAACAAACAGTATCAGTTTGAACGGTAACGAGATCATCATAGGCGGCAACATGAACATCCCCATCGACATGAGCACGCTAGCTACCGTCATATCAATAACGACAAACGGCATGAAGAGTACGAATCCGATCTGGAACGCAATTCTCAGCTCGCTTATGACAAACGCCGGCACCAGCAACTTAAACGGTACGTCACTTCGTTTTTTTGGTATTTTTTCCTTCGAAAGGCTTAAAAAAAGTTTTATGTCTTTTGCTCGTGTCTGCTTGAGCAAGAATTTTTTTATCGGGGCTTTCGCGTTTTCAAACGCGTTTTCGAATGTTATCTTCTTGTCGAAGTATGGGGTCAGCGCATTGTCAGAAATATCAGAGAATACCGGGGACATAATGAAGAATGTGAGGAATAGCGCAAGTCCGACCAATACTTGGTTCGGTGGCATCTGCTGTGTTCCGAGCGCGTTTCTCAAAAACGATAAGACAATGATTATACGGGTAAAGGAGGTCATCAGGATCAGTATCGCAGGTGCAAGCGTCAGAATCGTCAGCAAAATCACAATCTGAATAGTAGACGCGACATCCTCTGGAGAATCTGCCTGCTTGATACCAATATTGAGAGCAGGCAGCGGAAGCTTCTGAGCGTGCGTGATCTTTGCCGGTATTAGGCAACAAAACGTAACCGCTATGACAAATAACCATTTGTAAATCGACACTTACCCCTCCGCGTCACTGTTCTATTTCTCTAAGTCATCTACCTTGTTCTTTATCTTCTCATTTAATTCATCAAGAATATCATAACTATCCTGGCTCACAGCGTTACTTTCGCCCGGCTTCGGTTTTATCCGATCAAAAAAAATGTTCTTGAACGTTTTTTCACTCTCTCGCAGTTTTTCGATCTCGCTACGCATCCGCCCGATTGCGGCTGAGTCGTCGATCTCGGTGAGTACCTTTATTTCCGCGCCGGAAATCGCCAATATAACTACCTTTTCAATAACATCTACAACATGAATAGTCGTCTTCTGTCCGATGTACTTTGAGGCGAGCACTGTTATCGCACTGCTCCCTTCAAGCGACAGAAACGACTTAGAGAAATATTTTTTTATGAAATAATAGAGTATCAGTATCAGACCAATAATCATGAAAAGCGCCCAGACCATGTTCATTATCGCTGACGTTACCGATAGCGTAGTAGCAGGGGGCTCCTTCTTGCTCTGACTGGTGATCTCCGCCCACTCTGCATCCAGAGCATCTTCTTCTGCCTGCGAGTCGTTCCCGGTCGCGCTATCCTCTTGAGGTTCCTCCTCCACAGGCGGTTTACTGCCCTCTTTCGTGACAGGCTCTGTTCCTGTGGCGGCATTCGCGCTTGCGATAATATCCTGAGAGTTAATCTCCAAATCCAGCGGTTCCGGCTCTGGTTCTACTTCTGGTACGGATTCAACAATCCTGACACTGCGCTGTACCAGCCAGCCACTTCTCCCATCGCCAGTCTCTATCTTATACCACTCGCCCTCTTCCCCGGTGACTATAACCCCTGAGTCCCGCAAAAGTTCCGTCACGATTGTTGCCTCTAAGGATGGTGCCTGCCGCACGTTAACGCGTTTATAGGTGACTATCGCCTCAGAAGAGGCAAGTAGATTTTGGGCGCTGATAAGAGTAAATAACACGATAATAACCGCAGTTATAAGTGTTTTCCCTTTTCTGAGAAAAGCATGAAAGAAGATATTGAATGAAGGAAATATTGTAATGAAACTCATTAGTTGAGGAGGATTTTTTTTCATCAGATTAATTAGGCTATTCACTCTCTTTTAAGATTTCTGTAATCCGTACAAATATTCTATCCTTGATGATGATAACTTCGGCCTTGGCAAAAACAGTACCCTCAATTGAAACATCTATCGGATCACCTGATAGCTTTTTTACCTCAACAACACTATCTTCATTAAGGTCCAGTATGTCTTTTATCAGAAGCTTGTTCCGACCGATTTCAGCTTCAAGCTTGAAGTTTATATCCTTAAAAAACTCAAGTCCTGAATCTGGTACATTTTGTGTTGAATTATTTTTATTATCAGCCATTTTATTGAATTATAAATTCCGTGAAATATACTTCTGTAGCTTTTCCAGTCACTAAGAATGAATTTATCCTAGCCTTGATCTCATCTTTTAGACGCGCCTTACCATTCTTACTTTTTATTTCGTCAATTGTCTTATTCGTGACTATCGTAATAATATGGTCTCGTATCTTCGCGGTCTTATCAGTCGCCTCATCTTCCGCCTCTTTGCTGTCAAGCTCCAGCTTCACCTCTAGTTTAAGGTAATTAAGAATACCCTCAGCGTCATAGACATTTACGATAAAAACATCAAGACCATAAACAATACTCTCCGCAGCGCTCTTTTTTGTTGAGAGTTCGCCATCTTCAAGATCGCCATCTTCACCACCATCCGCGCCATTTTCACCGGTGTCGCCACCATCTTCAGCAGCTGTCTTAGCGTCACCGCTGAAGAATATAAAATATGATGCCGCGCCACCACCGATTACAAGTAGAGCCACAACAATAATAATAATTAGTTTTAGTTTCCCTTTTTTAGGAGGGGATTCTTCTTGCCCTTCTTCTTGAGTCTGGTCGGTATCGTCAGGCGCCATACGCATCTCTCCTTTAATAGATTAATTTAAACATAACCCATAATTAAGCGAAAGTCAAAGAAAAAAAATGATTGGTATAAGCTGTTTTTGCGTAGTTTTTTTATGGTAACAAAAAAAAAGATATGGTGCCGAAGGGGGGATTCGAACCCCCACAGGCATAGCCCACTACCCCCTCAAGATAGCGTGTCTACCAGTTCCACCACTTCGGCACAAATACTTAACGATAAGGCTGGCGTATAATAGCATATACCAGCCTTATGTCAATAGATTATATACAAATTTTATGTTTTTTAGTGACCTTCGCCAGGAGGATGGTTATGCCCATCGTCAACCGGTTCAGCTGAAGATGCCGGAGCTTCTCCATGTCCTTCACCCGGCGCGTGGTTATGACCCTCATGTTCCTGAGCGGCCGCTTCTGGCGTACCAGGCAGTGCATCGCCAGCTGTAGGAATAACAACCTCACCAGCAGACGGAGCCATTGTTTCAGCCTGCACATCCTTCATCAATGTTGAAGTAGGACTATTAACCGACATGTAAGCCAATGTCAGACATGAAAGGATAAATAATACCGCCGCGAAAGTGGTGAGCTTTGTCATAAAAGTGTTCGATCCAGTCGCACCGAACATAGCCTTAGAGGATGACGCGCCACCAAAGGTCGCTCCCATCTCCGCACCTTTACCAGTTTGTAACAAAACAACAAAAATCAAAACAAAACTAATCAATACATGAAATATCTTAATTGCAAATTCCATTCGTGTGTACTAACCCCCATTATTATTTTCAATTTATTTTACTGATCAAAATCATAACTATATAATATTATATAGTTATATCTACTATTGAAATTTCACTATTCTCGCGAATGACTCAGCTTTCAGGGCCGCGCCACCAACAAGCACTCCATCAATATCTTCTTGTAACATAAGCTCGTCAACATTTTCTGGTTTAACACTACCGCCATAAAGTATCCTGATCGCGGCGGCGGCGTTATCAGAAAACATTGCCGTCAGCGTCTTTCTAATAAACGCATGGACTTCCTGAGCCTGCTCTTTTGTCGCGGTCTTACCAGTGCCTATCGCCCAAATCGGTTCGTACGCGACAACAATTTTTTCGGCATCCTCAACACTGATACCGCTCAACCCCTGCTTAATCTGTCCTTCTATTACCTCAAACGCCTTATCCGATTCACGCTGCGCGAGTGTTTCGCCAACACAAACAATCGGTGTCAAATCATTATTCATCGCTGTTTTCAGCTTTTTATTCACTGTGTCATTAGTCTCTGCAAAATAAGCTCGACGTTCAGAGTGACCAATTATAACATATTCACAGCCCACGTCAACAAGCATATTCACAGAAACTTCACCGGTATAAGCTCCAGAACTCTCAAAGTGCATATTCTGAGAAGCGAGCTTGATGTTTGTACCGATCAAACGTGATGAAACCATAGAAAGCGCGGTAAACGGCGGGGCGACTACGATCTCAACATCTTCGACATCTTTGACAAGCGCCTTTAAGTCAACAATAAGCTTTTCTGACTCATCAATATTATTGTTCATCTTCCAGTTACCCGCGGCGATTGGTCTACGCATCGGCTGTACCCTCCCTTGGTTTAGCTGTTAACGCGGCGATACCAGGGAGCACCTTGCCCTCAAGGAGCTCTAAAAACGCGCCGCCTCCTGTTGAAATATACGAAAAATTGCTCGTTTCACCAGCTTTGTGTATAGCGACATCTGTATCACCGCCACCAACGATAGTCATTGCATACGTAGATGCGACAGCAGAGACCATTTTGTAGGTACCGCGACTGAACGCGTCCATCTCAAACACACCCATCGGCCCATTCCAGATGATAGTCTTAGCGTTTTGTATCGCTTCAGAAAACAACATCGTCGTTGCCGGTCCTATGTCGAGCGCCATCCACTCAGCCGGTATCTCCTGCACCGGAAGCACTTTCGTCTCCGCTTTTTCGTGGAACTTGTCGGCCACAACGCAATCAACAGGCAGGTAAAGCTTCACGCCCTTCTTCCGCGCGCTTTTCATTATCTGCTTCGCCGTAGCGATCATATCATCTTCGACGATAGATTTTCCGATACAATGATGACGAGCCTTCAAAAAAGTAAACGCCATACCGCCGCCTATTATGAGTTTGTCCACCCTGTCGATCAGGTTCTTCAAGACCCCCATCTTACTTGAGACTTTCGCACCGCCGATTATGGCTACAAACGGTTTTTTTGGGTCCTCCATAGACTTGTGGAAATACTCAAGCTCACGTGTCATAAGAAATCCGGCGACTGAAACATCAACATGCTCGGTGATAGCCGCAATAGAAGCATGAGCTCTGTGAGCGGTCGCGAAAGCGTCATCAATATAAACATCAACGTGCTTTGCCAACTCCGCCGCGAACTCCGAGTCATTGTCTTTTTCTTCATTATGAAAGCGCAGATTTTCGAGCAGTAATATCTCCTCGGGCTTTAGCTCCCTTTTCATACGATCGACTTCTTCACCAACACAGTCGTCCGCCATGATAACATCTTTTTGCAGAAGCCTTTGCAAACGCTTCGCAATCATCGTGAGTGACAATTCCTTCTTCACCTCACCATTCGGTCGCCCCATGTGTGAAGCGATAATGATAGCTGCTCCCTCATCAAGAAGATAGTTGATCGTGGGGACGACAGCGCGAATCCTCGAGTCGTCGGTGATGTTCTGGTGACTGTCAACAGGTACATTAAAGTCAACTCTCATGAAGACCTTCTTGCCCTTACAGTCTATATCTTTAATTGTCAGCTTATCTAACAATTTTTTGCACCTCGCATTTTTATTTACTTATGTACAGCGCCAAGTCTACCATTCTATTTGAATATCCCCACTCATTATCATACCATGAAAGCAGTTTTATCATCGTACCATCAATTACTTTAGTCGAACCCGCGTCAAGTATTGATGAGTAAGGATTACCGTTAAAGTCAGATGAGACAAGCGGAATATCACAATACTGCAATGACCTGCATGTGTCCGCGGCGGCAGCTTTTTTCATCGCCTCATTCACTTCAGCGGCAGTAGTAGGTTTTTCTACCTCTACGACAAGATCGACTACAGAAACGTTCGGGGTCGGCACTCTTATCGCCATTCCATCAAGCTTGCCCTTGAGCTCTGGTAAAACAAGTGATACAGCGGCGGCAGCGCCAGTAGTAGTCGGTATTAGCGACAACGCCGCGGCTCTCGCTCTTCGCATATCTTTATGTGGAAAGTCAAGAATCCTCTGGTCATTGGTGTAAGCGTGAATAGTCGTCATCAAGCCTTTGACTATCTTATAGTTATCGTTAAGTACCTTCGCTATTGGCGCCAGGCAGTTTGTTGTACATGACGCGTTCGAGATTATGTTGTGCGAAGCGTTATCATAATCACCTTCATTCACACCCATCACGATAGTTACATCAGGCTCAATAGCCGGAGCGGAGATGATCACTTTCTTCGCGCCTGCCTGCAGGTGCTTTTCAGCAAGCTCTCTTTTTCTGAATAGTCCTGTACACTCCAAAGCTATATCAACCCCTAAAGCTTTCCAGGGAAGCATAGCCGGATCTTTTATCGCCGTGATCTTGATCTCTTTGCCATTTACTATTATCGCGTTTTCGCCAGCGGTCACTTCTGCGTCAAATATACCGTGTACGGAGTCATATTTAAGCAAATGAGCTAATGAATTCGCGTCTGTAAGATCGTTTATCAAAACAACCTCAATATCATCCCTATTAATAGCCGCCCGAAAAATATTCCTGCCGATCCTGCCAAAACCATTAATGCCAACTTTGATAGCCATGTTGCCCTCCAGAAAGATTTTAGATTTTATTTATTAAAAGCAAGTACTTTGATATTTTTTACTTTATAATATTTAACAATATATAGAACTTAATTATTTTTTCAACTCTTTTTTTATTTGTTCCTCAAATACTCATAATTCATAATTCATCACTATTTATTCTTTAACCCTCATCATCGGGTATATAATCATAATGCGCGTCATCTAAGTCCTCAAAACGTGTAAACTGATTAATGAATGCCAGCTTCACCGTTCCAATCGGACCATTTCTTTGCTTGCCGATTATTATTTCGGCAATCCCCTTATCCTGCGTATCTGGTTTGTACACCTCATCACGGTAAATAAAACCGATTACGTCAGCGTCCTGCTCGATCGCGCCTGATTCTCTCAAGTCTGAGAGGCGCGGTCTCTTGTCCGGTCTCTGCTCGACCGCTCTGTTAAGCTGAGAAAGCGCGACCACCGGTATACGTAACTCCTTGGCGAGCGCTTTCAATGAACGTGATATCTCAGATATTTCCTGCTCACGTGAATCAATTTTGGCGCGCCCTTTCATCAATTGCAGGTAGTCGATTATGACAAGCCCCAAGTCATGCTCAGCCTGAAGCCTCCTGCACTTTGCCCTAAGCTCAAGCACCGATATCGCCGGGGTGTCATCAATAAATATCGATGTTTCAGAGAGCGTCCCGGCGGCTCGTGTCAGCTTTGGCCAGTCTGATTCACTCAAATACCCAGAACGAACGCGCGATGCGTCCACCCTGGCCTCAGAGCAGAGCATCCTCATTACAAGTTGCTCCTTCGACATCTCAAGCGAGAAAACCGCGACAGTGGTGCCGTGCTTAATAGCACTGTTCTGCGCTACGTTAAGACAAAACGCCGTCTTACCCATCGATGGACGACCAGCAATGATTATCAGATCTGACGGCTGAAAACCTGACGTCAGCTCATCAAGATCACGAAACCCGGTAGCGATACCGGTAATATGCTCCTTCTTATGATAGAGCTCTTCTATAGCTTTAAAACTAGAGCTTACAATGTCCTTCACAGCGACAAACGATGGTTTTATCTTTTCCTGCGATATCTGAAAAATGGCTTGCTCAGCCCTGTCCAGAAAGGATTCTACCTCATCGGTTTCGTCATACGCTTCTCCGGCAAGCTCTGTCGAGGCGGAGATGATCCGTCGCAATAGCGCTTTATCCCTCACCAGTTTCGCGTGGTACACCGCGTTCGCGGCTGTTGGAGTTGCTGATGAGAGAAGGGTCAGGTATGCGGAGTCACCAACATTTTCTAAAAGATTTTTCGTTTTGAGATAGTTATTAAGAGTGATAACATCGATAGGTTCACCCTTTTCACTCAAAGCTATCATTGACGCGAAAATTTTTTGGTGCGCGCTTTTGTAAAAGTCCTCAGGGGAGAGTAACTCGACGATTTTGTTCGCAACAGCATTATCAAGCATAATGCCGCCTAAAACAGACTGCTCAGCCTCGATGTTCTGGGGCGGCACCCGTAATTCATTCTGATGAGCCTGAACTACCCCGTTTGCTTTCATTAGTCTTCTCTTACAACCGAAATCTTTAAATTCGCGATAACATCTTTGTGCAATTTAATACCGACAGTAAAATTACCGAGGCTTTTTATCTGCTCTTCGATCTGTACGTTCTTCTTAGAGACTATCACGCCTTCAGCTTTTATAGCGCTTACGATATCCATTGATGTAACAGAGCCAAACAGTTTATCATGCTCACCGGCTGTCTTCTTAATAGTAATTGAGATTTCCCCGATCACTTTAGCAAGATCCTCAGCGCTAAGGCGCATTTTATCGATCTTGTTTCTGATCTGCCTTCTCTGGTTCTCAAGCTCTTTTACATTCCCTAAAGAAGCTAACAGCGCTTTGCTTTGAGGGAGAAGAAAGTTTCTCGCGTAACCTCGTGCGACTGTGACGACTTCGCCAGCTTTACCAAGATTATCGACATCTTCTTTTAATATAATTTCCATACCAACCTCCAATATATTATGTAACATTTTTTTTCTTTTTTCTAAAATCAAACCAGATATCAAACACTCCGAGTGCAATTGCAAGATATCTCAATTCGTATACCATAATAAGCAGATAATATACCGCCGCGCGTACAAATAGCGGCGCGTTTTTTTTCTTCATATAAAAGCTTACTATGGATACCCCACACAGCAAATATGCTGATAAAAGTACTATCAACGCGTTTAACGCGACTAAATGCGCGAAATTATTTTTGACGAAGTATAAAAAACCGAAAAATATCAGCCCCCATACCAGCTTTTCATCGGGCGCCCACCTCGCCATCCCTTTTGTATAGACCTTCTTATCATCCCTTAAAAAGATATTCATGATAAGAAGATTTATAAGGGCAAAGAACTCATAGAGCAAAAAAACAAGCGCCGGATACATCTTCTTAATCGATTCTGCCATCATGAGGTAAGTTTCTTTATATTGACTCGCCTGCTCAGTGGACAAGCCCAGCTGAGCGCTCATTTTGATAACTTCATCAAATACAGTATCAATATACTTACTTACAAACGCGTGAATATCAAAGCCATATAAAACCGCCATAGATCCGATAGCGATCATTATCGTCAAATACGTCAAGAGAGACGACCTGAAAACAACCTTTAAGATGTCGGTCTCGCTTCGAAGCGCAAAAATCATAAAGGCGTTAAGTAAACCATACTGAACAAGGTACTCAAGACCTCCCCGCGCCCCTGTTATTACACTCATAACCACCGCTACGGTCAGCACTATCATTAGCGATAAAGCCAACTTCCTCTCTTTAAGGAAGAAAAGCGTAGCCGGCAAAATAGCGAGAAAAGTTACGACACCGAAGCTCGGTACGCTTTTAAGCAACGAGGTATATGGCAGACAGGTAATAACTGTCGCGGCCATCAGACTCATCAGGAAATTCAGAAGAACCCCTTTGTTGCTATAAGCTATTCGCATGACAGCTTAAACGCTTGCGGCAGAAGTAAATGGCAATAACGCCGCGTTTCTAGAACGCTTTATCGCCTGCGTCAACTCCCTTTGATGCTTTGCGCAGTTCCCGGAAATCCTTCTTGGGATGATCTTGCCTCTCTCAGAAACAAAATACTTCAACGTTCTAAACTCTTTGTAGTCTATAACTATTTTAGGGTCCACACAGAACCTGCATACTTTTTTTCGGTAATAACCTCTTCTTCTTACATTAGGATGTTCTATCATCTAATTCCTCCGTATATTTATAGAAACTAACCCCGAAGCAATAATATCGGGATATCGGGTTTAAATCTTGTAGCAAGTCAACCCATTAATAAAAACAGGCGTGCCTGCCAGGTGAAACTGCTAAAATGGTATATCATCATCGTTCACAGCGTTAAAATCACCGCCGCCACCGTCACCAGAGCCGCCAGAGCCGCCAGAGCCAGCAGAACCAGAAGCGCTACTCTCGCCACCTCTACCACCACTTGGCATAAATTGCACTCTCGACGCGACAACTTCGATTTTATTCCGCTTTGTACCATCCTGAGCTTCCCATCGCCGCTGTTGCAGCTTGCCGTCGATCAGCACAGGCTTACCTTTTGACAGGTATTCGTTGCACGTCTCGGCCTGCCTTGAAAAAACGACTATATCAAAATAGTTAACATTCTCAACTGTCTGACCATCTTTTTTGTAGTTGTCATTCACAGCTATCGAAAAGTTAGCGACCGGCATACCACTTGGCAGATACCTTATTTCGGGGTCTCTAGTAAGACGCCCGATTAAAAAGACCTTGTTAAAATCCATAGTTTTTTCTCCATACTAAATGGTTAAGATTAGTTAGCGTCAGTTGTGGCTGGAGCTGGTTCCGCAGGTGTTGTTTCCGCTGGAGTCGCTTCTGCCTCTGGAGCCTTCGGTGGAGCTGGTTCAGCAGCTTTCTTACGCGCCGCCAACTTCTTCTCAAGCCTTGCCATTTCATTTTTGGTCAGTTTTACTGAGAAATACTTGATAACATCATCACTTACTTTGATGATACGCTCAAGCTCGTTTAGAGGCTCTACAGAACCGCTATAGTTGACAAGGATGTAATGCCCTTTTACCTGTTTTTTAACACGGTAAGCAAGCTTCCTCTTTCCCCAGTCTTCAAAGTTAAGTAGAGTTCCGCCATTATTAGTTATGACATCTTTTAGTTTGTCATTTAAGGCAGTTAGGTTGTCGTCTGTGACATCCGGATGGATAATATAGATTGTTTCGTAATTCGCCAATTTGCACCTCCTTATGGTTATTTTTGTTAGCTCCAGGCAGTAATATTGGCCTTACTCCTGAAGCAAGGAGTAGAAAAAGACTTATACAACATTAAAAACAATAATGCAAGTGTTTTTTCTCGCTTTGTTTACGCTTTGAAAAACCAGCCCAGTAACAGCTTATGGGAGTGGACGCCAGTGATGTCGGGGCGGTTTTTTATGGGACTGTTGCCAATAAAAAAATGAAAAAAGCGTGTGTTTTGGTGCTCCTACAATAGACATTGCGAGTCAGAAAAAAGAAAACCCCCTCTTGTTTTAAGGGTTTCAGTGAGTTATAATACTCACCTGTTAGGTGAAACCAAAAAAAGAAAAAGGGGGTAAATGG
>JAJRXV010000106.1 GCA_024276115.1 Deltaproteobacteria bacterium | reverse complement strand
TTCAGTCGTCGCTGATGACGAGCCACGAGATAGACACTGATGGGAAGATCCTCTTTATCGAGGATGTAGGTGAGAAGCTATACCGGATCGACCGAACGCTGTCGCACCTGAAGAACGCCGGCAAGCTCGACAACCTGAAAGGCGTTATCTCCGGTGAGTTCGCGGGCTCTGACTTTCCGCCAGAGCGGCTCGAATCACTTCTGCTCGATATTTTCGCCGAATATAAAATACCGATCGTGACAGAGTTCCCCGCCGGACATGGCGCGAATAAGTACCTCATACCGTTTAGCGATCGGATCACTCTCGACGCGGACGCGGGGGTGGTTACGTATTAACGCGCCTGAAGTTCACGGTTCCAGCTCTCAAAGACATATTCTACTTTGATCTCATGAATCTCATTGTCACTGCTTACCTTACCGCTCGCGTCCTTTGCGACTATCTTGTAATAAAAATATTTCAACAGTTTCTCCCGCACTTTTTTCGGCATCCATGCCCCGCTCTTCTTAGTTTTCTCAATCAGCCTGGTGCGGTTCCCTTTGGCGTCAGTCTCATATATTTCGTAGGTCACACCCTCTGGCAGAAGCGTAGATATATTATACATACCCTTGGGGTCATACCAGAGAGGATCTTTCGCTGGTACTACCTTCCCCTGCTCATCCCTGACGGTCACGGAGTATTTTTTGTCACGTAACGGTTTAAATGGAGTGAGATAGTTATCCATATATATTTTCTGTTTGGTCGAACCGATCTTCTTGTATGGTCCTTCCTTTTTTTCTGCCCGAAAAATATCGTACCTGACCGCACCAGAGACCGCACTCCAGGAAAAAGCAAGCGGCTCACCAAGTCTCATAGTAAAATGCAGCTTCTTCGGCTGATGCAAAAGCGGAGCCTCAGCCCTCGCAAAAGAAGCGGTAGCGAAAATGGAAAGAAGCAGTGTAAAAAATATTGTTATGATATCAGTTATCTTTTTTTTCATATTTATACAATCATAGTGTCGGTATGCTTAGATGTCAAGGAGAGAATAAAATTGCAGTTTTCACGTTTTTTAGTAACAATGGTATAGTTTTTTCGCTCCGCTCAGAGCTTTAGTCCTGGTTTCCCGATTAGTACCCCGGGGAATGACGTTGAGTTGGTTCTGGCGTGATGCTGTTTGCGCCCCCGAAGGATGATAGTCCTTGACAAGCGTACCTATAAAAGCTAAGTAAATAAATAATGGTTGATTCGAACAGGTAGAGGGAGTGACGACTATGCCTTTTGGGCGCGGATTTTTGAAACTGATTCTTCTGTATACGCTCGTTTTGTTGAGCCTAATGGCTGTCACCGCTTTTGGCGCGGCTAAGAAAAAAGACGCGAAGCGTGCGGAAAAGCCCACTGATGCCGTAAAAGCAGAGGAAGTGAAAGAGGGCGCGGAAGAGGGGAAAGCAAAAGAAAAAAAGAAGATAGTCCGAAAGTTTCAGGAGCTCACGATAGAGTTCGCGCTCCCGGAGATGTCTTCGGGCGCTTACTTCGCTCTCGATTCGGATTATCTTTATTATCAGGAGCAACCACTCAAGTTCTATATCAGACTCACCAGCGACCCTTACGCACCGGTAAGATTCAACCGGAGCGACTGGTACAATATCCTCGATATCCGGTACAGGCTCTTGAACAGCAAGAAGATCACTAACACAAAAAAAGATTTCATGAAAACTATCGTCCAGAAGCACAAGGCAAAATATAAGGTGCTAGAACGTGACAGCTTTTGGGGGAACAGACTCGCGCCGGACACAGAAATGACCGCGATCATAGAGCTGCGGAGGCAAAACAAAAAACCATTCCTAAAAAACTCTATCTACAGGTTTTGCGTCAGGGTGCTTAAGAAACATCTCGCGGCGAGCGTCAAGACAAATGAGGCGTGCAAGACAATCAACATCATCAACCCTAAGACTCCGGCGCAAAAAATAGATTATTACCTCCGAAAAGCAAGCTACTATAACAGTCAAAACAAGCTGAGAAAAACAATAGGGTACTATAAGAAGGCGCTAGAGCTGAAGGATGAAAACGATACCGACCTGTTCCCGATGCCCAAGTATGAGATGATGCTCGAGATCGCTGGGTACTATAAGCGGCTGAAGAAGCCTGTAAAAGCAAAAAAGTACGTCAATATGGCTATCAGCGCTATCGATAAGAAGATAGACCGGAGTTATACCGCGCTCTGGAAAAAGTACGATCTCATGGTGAAGAGAAAGAGCTCTAGAATTCCGTTTGACGATTTCGCGAAGAAGGAAAAAGTGTTGTATGGTAACAACATCTACGAAGTGAAAGAAGAAAGAAAAGAGATGCTGGTGAGGCTCGAGGAGCTGACCCGCTTAGAGGAAAAGCAGGAAAAACGACGGCAACTTGAGAACCGCTGGAAGCGTTCAGACGCGAGAAAGCTCTTTGAGTCAGGCAAGATCAACAAAGAAGAGTACCAGGAAATAATCGACGAACTCGACAGCAAGCGATAACAAATGATTCCGCTGCCTTCTTCTGTCTCTACAACATCATTCCCTACTGGTTGCGCAGGCAGGGTTCAACTCTAAAAGGAAGCTATAAAATGATAAAACAGATTAAATTCGCTCTGGCTATGCTCCTTCTACTCACAATCAGCTCATGCGTCACAGACGACCCGAACGCGGTGATGTTCGTTGTGTTGAGCGATTTGCATATCTCGCTCGACAGCAGTGACTCAAACGGGCACCTATACTCAAAGAGCCGGGAGCTCCTCACCAGCGTGGTAGCTGATATCAACGCTGACAGCCGGATAAAGTTCGTGCTGATGAGTGGTGACCTCACCAAGGATGGTCTTCTTGCCGAGCATGAAGCGTTTCGGAGTATAATCGCGACTGTTAATGTCCCTGTCTACCTTATCCCGGGAAACCACGATGTAGAACACCCCGGCAAAGAGGGAGCGCAGTACATGTCGGTAACAGAGTTCCCGCAGTATTACAAAGATTACGGTTACAACCAGACGAGCAAGAGCTACTACTCGGCTGATATATATGACGACATTCTACTGGTCGGGCTTGACTCCACTATCTACGCCCCGACTGACGATATCGATCAGGATTATGGTGGTACCCTTTCGCGGGAACAGCTCTCATGGCTCGACGCTACGCTCGGCGCGAACAGTGAAAAGAAGGTGATAGTGATGGTGCATCACAACATAAATGAGCATATATACGGGCAGGCGACGAATGAGTACCTGAATGACTATTATCTTTTGAATTCCGCGGAGTTAAAAACTGTCCTCAAGAAATATGATGTCAGCGTTGTTTTTTCTGGGCACAGCCACATCCGAGATATAAAGGAGGAGGATGGTATTTATGATATAATTACCACATCGCTACTTATGTACCCGCTCGGTTACCGGAAATGTATGATAACCAGCGAAAGTATCTGGGTTGAGGGAGTTGCAACTACGATCGATGATAT
The DNA here is from genome assembly GCA_024276115.1 of Deltaproteobacteria bacterium. Taxonomy (GTDB): domain Bacteria; phylum Desulfobacterota; class JAJRXV01; order JAJRXV01; family JAJRXV01; genus JAJRXV01. The sequence continues at coordinate 4,767 of JAJRXV010000106.1, read as the reverse complement.
CAACGGCGAAAGCGCGAGTGATTACGCTAAGAGCCAGCTATCTGTTTACGTCAAGGATATGTTGTTCAATATTCTCATAGCCGCACCGTACAGCTACCCGGCAACAACCGCGAGCTTCATGGCAACTATTGGTGTAACCCCGATGACAACAGTGTTCGAAGGCGACGAGTATATAGAGAGCCTCATCGGAGTGCCGCAGGAGTTTATGATATACCTCCAGGATGAGCCGCCGAACGATAATGCTACACTGGTGCCGTTTTAAGGGGTAATTTGTTTACATATTAACACGGCAATCAAATAAGTAGTCATGAGCACAATATAAACGGCTTTTGTATGTACTTATTAATTATTACCGCGCGTTATTTGAAATGTCATCCCCAAGTGTCGCCACAACGTCATCCCCGCGTGCGTGAGACTAGTCTCCTATTGGGGGATCCAGACCTAAAACATCCCATTAAACTAAAGCAAAGTTTATTCGCTTTGCTCAGAGTTTAGCCCTGGTTTCCCGATTACTACTTCGGGAATGACGTGGCGTGAAAGCTATATATTTGATTGCTGGGTTAATAGTTTAGAGCGTTTCTATCCAGATGTTCTTAACATCTCTATTATTTCTAATGAGCTCGCGTAGTCTGCTCCTTCTTCTTTTTTCACAAGTTGATAAAAATCGCAGACTGTGCATTCTTTCAGCTTTGTCGCGAAAGAACCTTGTACTTTTTCCTTGCAGAATGTACCCGCGATTGCCCAACATGAGCGCCCACCAAGCTTTCCGCTATTTAGTCCATTAGCCTTACGCGCTACCGCGACCGGACAGACTCCCATCTCTTTTATTTTTTCACCACCTAACTCACGACCACATTTTTTCTCTTCCCAGCAATTTTTTTTCATAACTTCCCCCCCCCCTTCATGTTTCTTTAGAAAATGAGGTCCCCCCATGACGGGCATGTTGCTCAATACCCTCTAATCCATAAACGCGCGCGAGGGATATGATGAACTTATAACCGTAGAATAAGCTCTTGTTTAATATTCGCTCATTAATGGGAATAGCGACTTCTGTGGCTATTTTGCGAGCCTTGATAAAAGTCTAACAAAGTTAAGTGCCGTTGTCAATTTGTCTTCGCTAAAATTCATAAAAAATGATAAAAAAAAGCTACAGATAATATTCTTATTTCGGTATTTTTTCATAAACGTATATAGTGTTGTGTCAAGCCGTGGGTAAAAAAGACCGCGTTAATGGCGACAAAGCTTCTGATAAACCTTAGTAACTGAAGAGTTTGGTAAGTAAATGTTAAGAAAAAGCTTTAACGAATGGATGTATTGTGTTATATATTATTTAGGAGTAGTGTGTCAAATGATGGTTTCGTAGAGGTAATTACAGTTGAGCATCATTCATAAAGCTCTTAAAAAAGCTGATAGTGATAGTAGTAGCGATGGTCACACAAGTATCAAGTCGTCCGCGAGGGTGAGTGCTTCTGCTTCCCCGCAGTCGATGGCGAGGTTGATGTGGATATTTGGCACCTTCTTCGCGCTGCTGGCTGTAGCGTATTTCGGACCTGACTACTACAAGGCGTATAAGATAAAAATGGCTAAGCAAAAGGCGGCGCAATCTATCCAGATAGGCTCTACCCAACCAGACGCTACGCCTATCGCGGGCGAGATGAAAAAACTAGCGCCGCTGACATCAGATGAGCTTTCAGGCGGGGCGACCGAGCTAAGCAAGAAGGGCGTAGAGCAGTACCGCGCCAAAAACTATGAGCGTGCGTATGAGTATTTTATGGCCGCGCTGAAGCAGGAGAAGAACAATCACGTGGCGTATAACAACCTTGGTCTCACATTAAAGAAGCAGAAGATGTACAAGGGGGCGTTTGAGAGTTATAGAGCGGCGCTCGCGATAAAAAAAGATTACAAAGAGTGCTATAATAATCTTGGGGTGTTGTATGACAATCTCGGGAGCTATGAAGACGCGATAACGAACTTTAAGATGGCGATAAAGCTTGACAGTGATTATCAGGACTCATATTTTAATATCGCTGTCACGTACGAAAAAATGAAAAAATACAAGCTCGCGAATATCTACTATCTTGACTATCTGAAGCGGTATGATGGAAAAGATATTGGTTTTGTAGATATGCTCAAGCGGAAAACCGAAATTATCAGTCAGTTGAGGTAATAAACGGGAAAGGGACTTTAGGGCATAAAAAAAGTGTTTTCTGTTCGGAGAAAAAAACTAGTCGGCATAGATATCGGGACTAACTCCATAAAAGTCGTCAGGCTAAAGGGGCTTAAGGATAACGAAATCTCTACGATAGCGTATCGCGATACCGGCTGTAAAGATTACGGCGACGAGAAGTTCTGCGTGTCAGCCAAGGCGATCCTCGCCGATATTGTCAAGGAGAAAAAACTTTCTCAATGCGGCGCTGTTTCAATTATCGATGATCCTTCGATATCATTTATCAATATACAGCTACCACCGATGCCGAAGAGTGACTTGGTCAGCGCGGTGAGGTTTGAGGTGAAAAAACAGCTCACCTACCCGATCGAAGAAGCTGTCGTCGATTTTTTTATCAGAGAGCGCGAAAGTGAACGTAACCCTAAAATCACTCTGACATCAGTATCGGTACATAAAGAAGCTGTGATCAGACACATGGAGATAATCAGGAACGCCGGGTTAAAGCCGCTAGCTGTAGAGATCAGCGCAATCCCGCTCGCCGCGGCGCATGATTTTAACCATCACGCAGAGCCTAACCAAAAAATAGCGCTACTCGATATCAGCGCTTCGAAGTCTACCCTTGTCATTGTGATGAATAAGGCTATCCGATTTTATCGGGAGCTACCGATCTTCGGGGATACTTTTACAAAATTCTTCATGGATGCGTATAATGTCTCGTTTGGCGAGGCGGCCGAGATGAAGGTAAACCTGCTCGGGCGTGACACAGGGCAGAAGACGTATTTCGCGGATATAAAGGATGTTGATAAGTTGAAGGATCTCTTTGAGCAGTTCGCGCTTGAGTTGCAGAGATCGTTTGACTATTACCAGGCGACCTATCGCGAGGGACCTATACATGAGCTGATCCTCTCTGGTGGCGGCTCGCTAATGCAACATGTTGACTCTTATTTCAAAGAGGCGCTTGGAATGAGTGTGACAATCGACGATCCATTCAAGAAGCTGTACTTCACAAATAAAGATGATGAAATTGATTTTAGTGGTAAGGGGCCTATATTTACGACAGTAATCGGGCTCGCGCTGAGGAAAGACTAAGATGATAGATCGGATCAATCTAATACCAGAGGAGTTCGCGCCGAAGAAGATAAACTTTTTTTTGCCGTTAAAATATATCATTCTTGTCGCGCTCGCTTTGGGGATAATTGTTCCGCTTCACCAAAAAGTCACCAGAGAATCAAAAAGCACACTCGCTAAAGAGCAGGAGTTGATGCGGAAAAGTATCAAGCTCCAGGCTGACAATGTGAGGTTTGTAAAGCTTAAGACCGAAGTAGATAAGAAGAGAGTTGAAATCGAACTCCTGCACACCCGCTCTAAAGCGCTAAAAGGTATTGTTAAAAACAAATTGCTTTGGTCAGAGGTGTTGAAGGAAGTATCGTATCTAGTCCCAGAAAAAGTCTGGTTGAGTGAAGTATTTTCACAGACTTCCACAGTTATTATTAATGATCGCAGTGCGGCTGAGGGCACAAATGGTGACGCTGAAGGTGATGACAGTGGTAGCGAAAAGAAAGAAAACCAGAAGAATATAGTTGAAAAAAGTGAAAAAAAGGTTACAATTAGAGGGAGTTCATTTAATGGTAAATTAGTCTCTGTCTTTATAGCGAACCTTGAAAAATCCTACTTTTTAGAGGATATTAAGCTAGATTATCTAAAAAAACGTATTGACACAAAAAAAACGGTCACATACAATTTTAAAATAGTCTCAAAATTGAAAGAAGCTCTCAAGTGAAGTTTTTGTTAGAAGATACTAGAAACCAGGAGACGCGAGGATGATATCTAAGGATTTACGACGCTACCTGTATGCCGTCATTATTTTTACATTTTTTAGCGCGACCACGGTAGCTTTTTGTAGTGATAATATCGAAGACGCGGTCAAGATGCTGAAGTCTAAAGACCCTAAGGAGCGAGCGAAAGCGGCTTACACTCTTGGTGTTCATCCTGACCCGCGAGCTGTTGAGCCTTTGATCGGCGCTCTTAAAGATGAAAATACCAATGTAAGGATGATGGCTATCGGAGCGTTAGACCTCTTGCGCGATTCATACGCTACCGAACCTTTGATTAAAATTTTGAAAGATAAAAGCGCGGTGGTCAGGAGTAAAGCGGCCTGGGTACTCGGGCGGCAGAAAGACCCGCGAGCTTTAGAACCGCTGATCGAAGCTCTAAACGATACGCACCCGGTGGTAAGACGTAATGTAGCGATGGCGCTCGGGGAGTTGCAAGACGCTCGCGCAGTCAGGCCGCTGATTGTTAAACTGAAAGAACCAGACCCGGATATCAGGAAATACGCGACTTTTTCACTGATGATATTGCAGGATAAACGCTCCATAAAACCACTTATCAAAATGCTCGACGACTCTGAGCCTATGGTACGAAATTACGCCGCGCAGGCGCTCGGAAGGATGAAAGCCGCCGGAGCGGTAAACCCGCTGATCGATCTGTTTGATGATTCTAACTCGAGCGTGAGAGTAAACGCGGCGAAAGCTATCGTCAACATTAAAACAAAAAATATATGTGGCCTGCTCAAAAAATCCTTCATGGAAGGGAATGAC
>JAJRXV010000105.1 GCA_024276115.1 Deltaproteobacteria bacterium | reverse complement strand
TTTTATTACATTGATAAGAGATGTTAAGAAGACAGTCAAAGAAGAAAAAAATATCAACCTCGAATATGAGGTTAGATTTTTAGGGAATATGTAGATGATAGATAGTTTAAAAGATAAAGTGATCGGGGTACCGATGGGCGGCCTCTCCGCGGAGAGGGAAGTCTCGATGAAGTCAGGCAGGGCTGTAGCGAGCGCGCTAAAAAACCTTGGCTACAACATCAGGGAGATCGATCTGACCGCGGATTCTATCAAAGAGCTGTTGGCAGTGGAGATAGATGTGGCTTTTGTCGCCCTCCACGGCCGGTTCGGTGAGGATGGCGCGATACAGGGGATGCTTGAGCTTTTACGGATACCGTACACTGGTTCGTCGCACTCCGCGAGCGCGGTAGCGATGAACAAACTACTCTCAAAGCAGGTGATGGTTTTTGAGGGGATAATGGTGACACCGTTTGAGGCGTTACACATAGATGAGTTCAAAAACTCGGGGGTGGCATCGCTCACATTGCAACTGCCGTTGGTAGTCAAGCCGGTAAATGAAGGGTCGAGCATCGGGGTGAGCATCGTGAGGTGTAACGATGAGCTTTTTAAAGGGCTTGAGGTTGCTTTTGAATTCGACACCACTGTTTTGGTGGAAAAGTTCATCAAAGCGAGAGAGATACAGGTCGGGATACTGAACGACAAAGCGCTTGGCGTTATTGAGATAATCCCGAAAAACGAGTTTTACGATTTTGACGCGAAGTACAGCGCGGAGAAGGCTGAGCATGTTTTTCCGGCAAAACTACCGGAGCATATTTATAACGAGGCGATGGAGCTGGGGTTAAAAGCACACAGAGCACTCGGTTGCAGTGGCGGTACGCGTACTGATCTTCTGCTCGGGGAGAGTAACGAGATGTATGTACTTGAGGTGAACTCGCTACCGGGCATGACCGAACTTAGTCTACTGCCTGAGATAGCTGGCGGGGTGGGTATAGAGTTTCCGCGGTTGTGCGAAGAGATATTAAGAAGCGCGAAGTTGAACATAAAATCAGCGGTACGGTAAAGAGCGGAAAAAAGGATGATATGGCTGTAGATTACAAAAATAAAACGATCAAGCGGACGAAGCACTACAAAAAACGCCACAGGATCACGTTCAAAAAAGATATCCTGCCGGCGATACTGTTTTTCTTTAAGGGTGTTGCGGCGGCAGCGATGCTTGGCGGTTTGCTGTTCCTTGGTCACACGCTTTATCTGAAGGTGAAATCGTCGCCATATTTTTATGTAAGAAGCGTAATATTTCAAGGTTGTGACAATGCAAGCGACAAGGATTTGTACGCTCTGAGTGGTATAAAGCCGAACACGAGCCTGCTTAGTATGGACGCGAAAGTGGTATCTGATAAGGTCGCGAATCATCCGTGGGTGAAGAGGGCGATAACGCAAAAACAGCTTCCTAATAAGTTGAAGATAAAGGTAATCGAGAGAGAGCCTGTAGCGATCGTCAGCCTTGACGGTCTATACTACCTCGGTGAGAGTGGGGTAATATTCAAGAAGCTCGAAAAAGCTGACGGAGCGGATTATATAGTTGTGACAGGGATAAAGAAGTCAGAAGCGTTTTCTAAAAAGGCAAAAAATAGAAGGAAGCTTACGCAGGTTGTCAAGCTCATTGAATTATTAAAGTCCCGCGAAGTTTTTAATGATAAAAATGTTTCTGAGATAAACCTCAGCAGAGATAACGGTATCACGCTTTATACTTATGACGGCGCTTTATCGATAAAGGTTGGGAAGTCATTTTCGAGTGGGCAGTTTGACAGGTTGGTGACAATCTTGGGTAAGTTGAAAGAACGCGATGTAAGCGCTGAGCGGATTGACCTTGATTATGATAAAAGAGTTGTAGTTAAAGTGATGAATAATTCTTAAGGAGAGACAGATGGCTCGAAAAACCAAAAGTAATATGATCGTGGGTCTTGATATCGGAACGACCAAGATTTGCGCGGTTGTAGGAGAGGTCGTTGAGGAGCGGATCGAGATAGTAGGAGTCGGCACGCACCCCTCTACTGGTTTGCGCAAAGGAGTAGTTATCAATATAGAGAGTACTGTCACTTCTATCAAAAAAGCTATCGAGGAAGCCGAGATGATGGCCGGATGCAATATCAACGCTGTTTACGCGGGTATTGCCGGCGGGCACATAAGAGGTTTTAACAGTCATGGTATCATCGCGATAAAGACTCGCGAGGTAACAAAGTCAGATGTCAAGCGGGTAATCGACGCGGCAAGCGCGATATCAATACCGATGGAGCGTGAGGTGATACATATCCTCCCGCAGGAGTTTATAATAGATGATCAGGACGGAATAAACGATCCGGTCGGTATGTCCGGGGTCCGTCTCGAAACAAAGGTACACATAGTCACCGGCGCCGTAACAAGCGCGCAGAATATCATCAAATGCGTGAACCGCACCGGGCTGGACGTTAATGATATAGTACTAGAGCAGCTCGCGTCATCGAAGGCGGTGTTAAGCAGCGATGAAAAAGAGCTGGGAGTTGTTCTGCTCGATATAGGTGGCGGCACGACCGACATAGCGATATTTTCTGGCGGTAGCATAAAGTACACCGCTGTTATCGCGCTCGGCGGCAACCACGTAACGAACGATGTAGCGTTCGGACTAAGGACACCGATCGCTGCCGCGGAGATGATAAAAGTGAAGCATGGTTGTTCGCTCACTTCGATGGTCGGGCGGGATGAGACTATAGAAGTAGCGAGCATAGGAACGAAGAAGTCAAAGATGGTACCAAGGCGTCTGCTGGCAGAGATAATCGAGCCACGGATGCAGGAGATATTTTCATTAGCAAACCGGGAGGTGTTGAAGTCCGGTTATGAAGACCTTGTGGCAAGCGGTGTTGTAGTCACGGGCGGTTCTTCGATGGTAGAGGGCGTCCCGGAGCTGGCGGAGCAGATATTCGACATGTCAGTCCGTCGCGGAAGCCCACATAATATCGGCGGGCTTATAGAGATTGTTAACAATCCTATGTACGCGACAGGTGTTGGTCTTGTTATATATGGATGTGAAAACCTTGGGAGCAGGAAGAAGAGGTTCTCGAGGCTTGATAATAATATCTTCGCGAAAGTAACGCAGAGGATGAAGCAGTGGATTAAAGAGTTTTTTTAGCAGGCGAGCCTGTTTTGGGGAGTTAGTTACCGCGACTTGTTGGCGCGGAGGCAGTTAATACGCTTATAACATTAGGGCGCTACGCGGACGGGGGTGTTCGTGTTTGGAAGCCCGGGAGTTTAAAGCAAAATATCTTTAGGGAGGAGAGTACACATGTTTGAGTTACACGAGACGATTGATCCAGCAGCAAAGATTATTGTAGTAGGGGTTGGAGGCGCAGGTGGAAACGCCATCAACACAATGATTAAATCAGGTCTTGATGGAGTCAACTTCATCGCGGCCAATACTGATATACAGGCGTTGAGGGCGTCGTATGCGAACACATCTGTTCAGATCGGTAAGCAACTTACAAAGGGGCTTGGAGCTGGCGCTAACCCCGAGGTGGGTAAAAAGGCGGCGCTAGAGGACAAAGACAATCTCGCCGGGCTTTTTGAGGGCGCTGATATGGTATTCATCACCGCTGGTATGGGTGGCGGTACCGGTACAGGAGCCGCGCCGGTTATCGCGGAGATAGCGAAATCTGTCGGAGCGTTGACTGTCGGTGTTGTTTCAAAGCCGTTTATTTTTGAGGGAAAAGTTAGGCAGAGGCAGGCGAATGATGGAGTCAGCGAGCTGAGGAATCATGTTGATACGCTGATCACGATACCTAACCAGAGGCTTCTTTCTATCGCGGGCAAAGATATGACGATGCTGAACGCGTTCCAGAAGGCTGATGAGGTTCTGCTTTACGCTGTGAAGGGTATCTCAGACCTGATTCAGGTACATGGTCTCATCAACCTTGACTTTTCTGATGTCAGAACAGTCATGGCGGAGATGGGTATGGCGCTTATGGGTACCGGTATCGCTAGTGGTGAAAACGCCGCTGTCGAGGCCGCTAGAATGGCGATCTCAAGTCCATTGCTAGAGGATATATCAATTGACGGCGCACAGGGTGTACTTATCAACATTACCGGTAGCTCTGACCTGACACTGCTAGATATACATGAAGCATCTACATTGATACAAGAAGAAGCGGACGAAAACGCGAACATCATATTCGGCGCCGTGATCGACGAGAATCTGACCGACGAGGTGAGAATCACAGTTATCGCGACAGGGTTTGGTGATGAGAATGAACTCGCACCGGAAATCCCTTCTATGAGACCCGCTATGTCGAGACCAGTATCAAGACCGATGTCACGACCGGCTGTTTCTCGAGCTGTAGCGTCACAACCGGTAGCATCACGACAAACCGCTACCCCACGACCAACTGCTTCACGACCAATCGTGAGACCGCAGGCGTCGGTATCACATAACGAATCATGGACCAGACAACCGGTTGAGAATAAGAACGTTGTGAAAGTTGATAACTATGATATACCTATTACCGCGCGTATAAAAAAGCAGGAAAAAGAGGCTGCGGCAAGCGCTAACAGTACTGCCGGTAATTACTATAAGAATGATAACTATGATGAGTATGGAGAGGTTAAGCAGAAGTATTATAAGGTCGCGACCCCGAATGGCAGCTTTGTGTTTGAGGATGACGACTATGATATTCCCGCGTTTTTAAGAAACCAGGCTGACTGATTAATGATCGATTAAGAGTGATGGATGAAGAAATATATTTGCCTTGATATTCTTGGTTTTGAATGTGTAAATTTAATATTTGAAAGATTTCCCGCCTGCTAGGGCGGGCATGGAGCGGTTTGCTCCAAGGAAGAATGAACTTTGATAACTCATTTTTCCCTCTCCTAATCTTTTTTAGCGGTGGGGTGTTGTTCGCTTCCACCTAAAAAAAGGTTCAGGTGAAAGAGAGGTAGTAGAAAAAGCTCAGTGGAAAAAATAGAATCAAGTTTATTCGCGGTAAAAAAAGAAGCCCTCAATAGGTTTTGCATTGCGTACCCCAATTTGTATAAAATTGCAATGTCGAACTTAGGATACCTATCCTTATGTTGTACTCTAAACTCACGCCCTCTCGCCTCGTGCGAGAGGGCACTCCTTCCAAACCAGACAGAGACCGCTAGATTAAAGAAAGGCGGTCGCCTTTTGACATCGCTCGAAAGCGGTATGACTCTGAAAGAATTTGACCTCTTGGCGTTTTCGATATCATTCGAAAACGATTATATAAATATAGTGAAAATGTTAGAATTAAGCGGTATTCCGCTAAACGCGAAAGATCGGGATGAAACGCACCCGCTTCTTATCGCTGGTGGTGTAGCTACGTTTTTGAACCCTGAACCGGTCGCGGATTTCTTCGACGCTTTTTTGCTCGGGGATTCTCAACCTATGGTACTTGAGTTTGTCGATAAGTTTTGCGAACTTAACGGTACCTTGCCGAGAGAAGAACTTCTGCGCGTACTCTCTGAAGTAAAGGGTGTTTACGTTCCGTCGCTCTACGACATAAAATACCACGATGATGGCAGTGTGAGGGAGCTGGTTCCGAAACCAGGGGTAAAGCCGCGCGTGGAGGTGCAGATATCAGAGCGGTTGAGCGATAACCCGGCGTATTCTTACATAATTTCGAAGGACGCGCTATTCAGCGATATGTTTCTCGTCGAGATAAGTCGCGGTTGCGGCAGGATGTGCAGGTTTTGCGCGGCGGGATACAACTACCTACCGTACAAAACTTTGTCTGCTGATGAGGTTGTCGATATCGTCGCAAAAAACGCCGGTGGCAGAAAGGTCGGGCTGGTCGGCGCGGCAGTGTCGGACTATCGTGAGATCGACAAGCTCTGTGACGCTTTGTGTGATATGGATCACAAATTCTCGGTGTCATCGTTCCGCGCGGACTCACTCTCAGACGCTCTTCTCACCGGGCTGAAAAAAAGCGGGCACAAAACGCTGACAATAGCGCCGGAAGCGGGCTCGCAGAGGATGCGCGATATCATAAACAAGGGTGTCAGCGAAACCGATATTTTGAACGCCGCGGAGCGTATAGCCGCGGCGGGAATCCTCAACGTAAAGTTATATTATATCATCGGGCTTCCGTTTGAGAGTGAGAGCGATATTGACGCGATAATCAGCCTCACCAAAAAAGTACGTGACGTGTTCTTAGAGGCATCGAAAAAGCTCAAACGCGCCGGTAGCGTTTCGGTCAGTGTCAGCCCGTTCGTACCGAAACCGAATACACCGTTCTTCTATAAGGGTATGGAAAGTGAGCGTGAGTTGAAGCGTCGGGTCAGGCGGGTGTCAGAAAAACTGCGGAAAGAAGCGAACATAACAATGGAAAAGATTTCTGTTAAGGACGCTGTGTTGGAAGCGGTTTTCGCCCGGGGGGACAGGCGGCTGGCTGATCTGATCCGATTGATGGCGGGTGGCAAGAGCCTCAAGCAGGCAGCGCGCGAACTTGAGCTAGACCTCAGTTTTTACGCGCACCGGGATATACCGCTAGATGAAACGCCACCGTTTGGGTTGATTGTGCCTCATGTCAAAAAAAGTCTGCTGGTCAGGGAATTCAAAAAAGCTAAAGAGTTGGCGTTAGATTAAGTCTTTCTCCACTAGGTACTCGCGCGCGGCTTGTTTTGGGAACTTGCTTCTGTTTTTTATCCGCGCGAGGCGTGCTTTGAAGTCCGCGGAGTTTATGATCTTACCGATACGCTTCATCACTTTGTTCAGCGTGAAGAACTTAATATCGTCGAGCCGTTTTTTTGATACCCTCAAGATAACCTTCCCGCTATCGATATCGAGCAGTTTGAAGAATTTGCTCGTTTTATCCTTCCGCGCGAGAGTTTTTATCCCCGCGCTACTAGCCTCACCGGTCAGAATGATGATGTCGGTCTTGTTGGCTTTAAAGCTCGCGTTCACGGAGTCAACGCTCTTAAACTCGCTGACGATCGACTCGATACCGGTCTTCTCTTTTATGTATACCGCGACGAGTTGTGCGGCGAACTCATCTACGCTACCTTTCTTATGGCTGATTCCGAGTTTATCCCCGAAACAGGCGTAAAGATTAGTTTGCAGTAAAAGCAGAGATAGTAACAGTATTAATATGGTGAGCTGTTTTTTCATGATGAACGATTGTAGCACAGATTAGGCTGAAAACGCAAGAATTGACGCGGCTTTTATTTGCCATTGACACGCCGCGCGGAAGCCGTATAGTATATATATAAGGTGTGCGCAACCGAGGGTGGTAAAGAAATGAGAGTATTTAAAGGGAGTAAAGTATGGTAGAGAGTAAAAAAAATAACGCGAAACTATTACAGAGAGTGATTATTCTGGTAGCGCTTGTCGCGTTGGCGGTAGCTTTTAAGGTGTTTGACCTTGGGCAGTATTTTACGCTCTCATATATCAAGGCGTCTCAGGCGAGCTTCGCGGAGATGTACGCAAAGAATTCTGTCAGCGTGATCGCTGTTTATATGCTGATATATATTGTTGTGACGGCGCTGTCGCTACCCGGCGCGGCGGTGATGACGCTTTTGGGCGGCGCGATGTTCGGGCTGGTGAGCGGCACGGTCATCGTATCGTTCGCCAGCACTATCGGCGCGACGCTTGCGTGTTTTGTTTCGCGGTTTCTACTCCGGGACTGGGTACAGGGGAAGTTCGGTAACAAGCTGACGAAGATGAATGACGGCATAGAGAAGGAGGGCGCGTTTTATCTGTTCACTCTGCGGCTCATTCCGGCGTTCCCGTTTTTTGTTATCAACCTGTTGATGGGTCTCACCAAGATGCCGCTCCTGACTTATTATTGGGTCTCTCAGGTCGGGATGCTCGCGGGTACTATAGTATACGTCAACGCCGGGAAGGAGCTCGCGAAGATAGAGTCGCCCGCGGGCATACTCTCACCGGGGCTGATATTTTCGTTTGTTCTGCTCGGGCTCTTCCCGCTGATTATCAAAAAGGTTATGGCGGCTTATGGCGGGCGGAAGGACGCGGTGGATGCGGATTGAGTTTTCAACCGATGTCATCATTCGTCGCAGGCTCCTTAATCCGACCTACACGTTAAGAAGCTAGCGCTTTACCCCAGCCCTTTCAGGTACTCCACCTCCGGTGCGGTCAAGTGGCGGTGCTCTGCGGGGCGTAACCCTTTGAGGGTCAGGTTTCCGAACGATACGCGCGTGAGTTTTAGGGCGGTGGCCCCGACCGAATCGCACATGCGTCTCACTTGGCGGTTTTTCCCCTCGGCGATCGTGATTACTATCCAGCTGTTTTTCGACGGTCTTTTCGGCGCGTTCGGTAGCGCTTCCACATACACGTCAACTGGCGCGCGGAAGCCGAGTTCTTTGTTTTCGAGTTTCAGCTTCGCGATCTGATCTTTTGAGAGGTGACCTCTTACTTTTACGCGGTATTTTTTCAGCACTTTGTGGCGCGGGTGCGTGAGTTTGTTCGCGGTCTCACCGTCATTGGTGAAGAGGAGAAGCCCCTGCGTGTCAAAGTCAAGCCTTCCTACAGGGTATACCCGGTCATTAAGCCCTTTGAGTAGGTCGGTGACGATCGGCCGTCCTTCGGGGTCTTTCATTGTTGTTACGTATCCGGGCGGTTTGTAGAGCATTATATATAGTTTCTTCTTGGTGGGCTTTATCACTTTTCCACTCAGTGTGATTATGTCCTTCTCGGGGTCTGCCTTGCTCCCGAGCTCTTTCACGACCTTACCGTTCACGCGGACTTTGCCGAAGGTGATGAGCTTTTCGGCTGCTCTTCTCGAGGCGAGACCTGCGTCGGCGATTATTTTTTGTAGTCTTATTTCCATGGTTATAAGAGTGAGAGCTGGTTTTCGTCTAAACCGCTCTCTCCTAATTCGTTAATATCTTTCAGGGTCGGTAGCGACGAGAGGTCATTGAGGGAGAAGATCGTGAGGAACTCCCTTGTGGTACCGTATAGTAGCGGCTTTCCGACGATGTTCTTTTTGCCGAGTATTTTTATCAGCTTTTTTTCGAGGAGGGCGCGGATGACATACCCAGAATCAACGCCGCGGATATCCTCTACCTCAGCTTTTATTATAGGCTGTTTGTACGCAATGATCGCAAGCGTTTCGAGGGTTGATTGCGAAAGCTTTGTCGGTTTCGCTTTTGTCAGCTTCATGACATAGCTCCGGTAGGCAGGATCGGTGCGGAAGTGGTAACCACCGGATATCTCTAGCAGTCGTATCCCTTTGCTCTTTTCGCGGTACTCCTTCTTCAGGCGCGAGATCGCTTCGCGGATTACTGTTCTGGAGACATTCCCAAGGATGTCGAGAAGCTTTTGTACGTTAATCGGTGACTGGGCCGCGAATATAAGCGCCTCTACCACCGGCTTCACCAAGTCTAGCTCCTCAGAAAAATCAATTTTACTTTGTTCGTTTTCAACTATTTCCATCATTTATATATACGCTCCTTATATATTATAGTCTGTTGGTTACGAAAGTAGTGACACCACGCGGATTGGACCGAAGCGCTCAGTCTGTACTACTTTGGCCATTTTTAGTTTCATCAACTCTAGCAGGGCCAAGAAGGTGATGATGATTACAGGTTTTGTCGCGGTCTCTTCGAATAATGCGGTGAAGAGGAACATAGAGTCGTTTTTGAGGCGCTCGGTGAGTTCGGCGAGTTTATCCCGGATCGAGAGTCGTTCGGCGGTCACTTCGTGGATTATCTTTTCCTTAGATTTCTTTATGACTGATTGCAGCGCTTCGATCAGATGAAAGAGGCTGACATCGATGATACCGGTACTCTCAAATTCGCTCTTTAGGTGCGCTACTTCGTTAGAACCACTCGGGAATACATCGCGGCTCATCATGTCGCACTCAGAGAAGTACGCCGATACCTCCTTGTAACGCTGATAGTCGAGGAGTTTTCGCACCAGCTCGGCGCGCGGATCCTCAGGCTCATCCCCTGGGGACTCATCATCAACGTTTTCTAATGGCACCAGCATCTTGGACTTTATATGGATCAGCGTTGCCGCCATCAGTAGATACTCACCGGCAAGGTCAAGGTTCAGCTCCTTCATCACCTTAATGTATTCTAGATACTGCTCGGTGATCGAGGCGATCGGGATGTCATATATGTCAACCCGGTTCTTCCTTATCAGGTGCAGCAGGAGGTCTATCGGTCCCTCGAAGAGATCGAGCCTTACATTATACCTGATCCTGCTGGCGCTGTTGTAAAAAATCCGTTCCATTTCTCTTCGCATCTTTCATTTAGTATATTATGTAAGTGTACTTTAGCATATTGGGTAATTTTTTCAAGCGATTTTAAGCTCCCCCGAAATAGATAGATTGATTTTTTGACGGGATTGACAAAATGAGCAGTTTTTTTTATCTGCTTCATTGAGCAGGTGAATGAAATTAATAGCAAAAGGCTTTATGATCGAGTGCTTACCGCGGTTAAACAGTACAATGTCTCTGTTATGGGACTGTTGCCAAACGTACAATTCTCACTGTTTTCGAAAAAGTCGTCGCTGTAAGTACCCGTAAAAAGGGGGTGCGAGCAGCATCGCGATGTAGTGCCCCCC
>JAJRXV010000104.1 GCA_024276115.1 Deltaproteobacteria bacterium | reverse complement strand
TAAAAATGTTGCCGCACCGGAACCGCGCCGGTCAAAATCCGGCGCAAAAAAAGTTATATGAAAATTATGGATTGGCGCGGGCGGGATACGACACAGTCTGTCCGGGTACCCAACCGAGGAGGATACCGCGACCACCAGCGTTCTTCTGCAAAAAGTGCGCACCGGACTGCACCGCCATCTTACCGGCGATCTCACTCATCGGAAAGAGTAGCGGCAGGAATCCGTGTTCGTCCTGCACAGTCTCATAAGCTATAGCTGTGACTTTTTTCGCATGAGGGGCCTGTTGCCCAATCCACCTTAGGGGGGATTCCCCCTAAACTCCCGAGCATCGCGATGCTGGTTGCACCCCCTTTTTACAGGTACTTACAGCGACATTTTTTTTGAAAATACGCAAATTTGTCTATTTGGCAACACTCCCATAAAAGCAGGTCGTGCGGGAGTCTTGATAAATAAATTTCACTTGCTTTCGCAATGATTATGTTGTTTACTTAAAATATGAGTAGTTCTTATTAACACGGCAAATGAGCAGTGTGCTTTTGAGGCGGTCGGGGAGTCGGCTGAGAGCCCGACTTACAATATACAGATTTAAGTGTCATACCCGAGCGCACAGTTTAATTGTCGATTTAATAATTTATAGTAAGTGATCGCAATATGAAGATACAAAACAAATTGATAATCATCATCAGTTGTATTGTCGCTGTAGTCGTCATCTTTACGACTTATATCTCTCTGAGCCTCTACGGCAATATGGTCAAAACCCATCAGGAAAACTACTTTTCCGCCCTTTTGCGTGTTTTCGCGTACACCTGCAAAACAGATATCAACAAATTCGTCGAAGCGCTCGAGTATGACAGAGAGGTTGTAATGTTCGCGATGGTACTCGCGACTGATGGCAGTGTGATCGTCGAATCGGCAATACATGACAAAACACCGCCAAAGCTCAAGATCGACCTCAACACACTCAGCGCCGACAGCCCTCGCTACACTTCTCTCAAATGGGATGGCGAAGAGGGCGTCGAAGCGACAATCCCGGTTATAGACAACGATAAGCCGATATATTTTGTGCGTATAGGCTTCTCCACCAGTAAGCTGATCGAGGAGATACAAGATGCTAAAAAAAATATCATCATGATAGCTTTTGTCGCGATGTTCTTCGGGGTCTCTATGGCGTACATATTCAGCAGTAAGATCGTGCGACCTATTGTAAGCCTGACAAATAAAGCGGAACTGATCGCACTTGGTAGAAGGGATGTGACATTCAACTCCCCGGTTATAGCATACCCGCAGTGCCACACAATATTAAAATGCACCAAGACAGACTGCGACGCCCATGAAAACGGCAGGGAGATAAGCTGTTGGCATACAAACATAGAATCATGCTCCTTTGACAAGAGCTGTAACCAGTGCAAAACATGTCCAGTGTATAAAATTTTTATGAAAAACGAGGTCAACAGGCTCGTGGAGACGTTCAAAATAATGTATGAATCAATTATAAAAAATGAGAACGAGCTGATGTTAGAGGAAGCTAAACTGACAAACCTCAACCAAGAGCTACAAAATACCCTGAAGAGCCTTACAGAGTCTAAAGCGAAGTATAAAACCCTTACCGAATCCGCAAGGGATATAATCTTCACTCTCGATCTGCAAGGGCGGTTGACTTTCATAAACCATCGGGCTAAGGAGATATTAGGAGTTGACGCACGCCCCCTTTACAGTGGCAAAACATTCACAAAACTACTCGACCAAAAGAGCCGGAAAAAAGCGTATAAGGTGTTTGAGGAAATTATTTTAGGAGAAGAGCCCCAACCGTTTGAGGTAATCGCGATGGCTAAAACAGATGGAGTCACGCTAGAGCTGATCCTTTCACCCATACACGAAAAAGGAAACATTGTCGGCATACATGGCGTCGCTAGGGACATATCTTATCGTAAGCTCTTGGAGTCTCAGCTCATTCAGACCGGAAAACTCTCTTCTATAGGTGAGTTGGTGACCGGTATAGCGCATGAGCTGAATCAGCCGCTGATGATTATCCGCGGGTTCTCACAGTTGATCGGCAGTAGCCTTAAAGAGAATGACGAGAACTATAAAGAGCTAAAATTCATAGAGACCCAGACCGGCAGGATGGTAAAGATAATAAGCCACTTGAAAGCGTTCGCGAGACAGGCACAACCGGAGTTTGAGGCGGTTGATATAAACAACGTGATCGAGAATTCATTGCTGATGACCTCAGAACACCTGAAAAACAAGAACATCGCGGTCGTAAAAAAATACGCTAACGACATACCCATGATAAATGGGGATGCCAGCCAGCTTGAGCAGGTACTCTTGAACCTTATCACAAACGCTAAGGACGCGATGAAAAAACTCGGTGGCGGCGTGCTCGAGTTCCGCACAAGTTTCACTAATGACAGAAAAGTAGTGCGGGTAGATGTCAGCGACACCGGCTCGGGTATCTCAGAGAAGCACTTAACTGAAATATTTGATCCTTTCTTTACAACAAAAGAGGTCGGTCGTGGTACAGGGCTAGGGCTTTCGATAAGCTACGGAATAATACAGACGCATCACGGTGATATCACAGTAAAAAGTAAACTTGACGAGGGCACGACATTTACAATCGAGCTACCTGTCAGAGAGGAAGAAAATGGAAAAAACGAGGCTTAAAATAAACCCAAAGATTTTGGTGATAGATGATGAGGAGGGTATCAGGAAGCTAATCAGCGCTATCCTCACAAAGGAGGGCTATGACGTAATACTCGCCAAAGATGGCTACGAGGGATTGGACTTCTACCAAAAAGATTTCTTTGACCTTGTGATAACTGATGTCAAAATGCCCGGGATAGATGGGATAGAAGTGCTGAAGCGGATGAAAGAGTATGATGAAAACGCCGAAGTGATTATTTTGACCGGTCACGGTAATCTCAGCACAGCTATCTCGGCGATCAAAGAGGACGCGTACGATTTTGTACCGAAACCTCTCGACAACCTTAGAGTTTTGACCTCTGCCGTAGAAAAGGGTATCAAGAAGAGAAGCCTGAAACTTGAAAACTCCAGGTTGCTAAAGGAGCTGAAACAGACCAACAATGAACTGAGCAGAAAAAACAAGAATTACTTTGAAGTCTTGAGCTTCATATCGCATGAGCTCAGAAACGCCCTATCTATCGTCTCGGGGTTCATAGCGATACTACTGACCGGTAGCCTCGGGGAGCTGAACGAAAAGCAAAGTGAAATCATGGATAAACTGGTGGAAAATATAGAATCGATAAACCACCTGCTGGTAAACTACATGAACCTGTCGAAGATAGAAAAGAACGAGCTAACTGTTGACAAAACCGAGTTAGACGTGTTCATCGATGTCCTAAAAGATGTTGTAGATGTAATAGAACTACAAGCGAAAAGAAATTCCCTCGATATAGACTTATCGTGGGGCGGGATTCCTAAAGGGGTAAAACTCGTAGCCGACGCCAGCATGTTGCGGATCATATTCCTGAACCTGCTATTTAACGCTATTAAATACACAAAAGCAGGTGGGAAAATCGCCTACGGTTACAAAGATTGCGGCGACCACTACCTTTTCAACGTCTACAATGAAGGCGCCGGGATACCGCTAGAGTATAAGGATAAAGTATTCGATAAGTTCATGAGGATCAATACAAACGCGCATAAAGGGAAGAGTGGCTCAGGACTCGGACTATTCACCGTAAAAAAACTGATCGAAGCGCATGGCGGAAAAATATGGGTCGAGACCGAACCGAACGCATGGACAAATTTCCTGTTTGAACTCCAGAAAGAATAAATGGATTGTCAAGTTCGAACGGTCTCAAAAAAACCATCATACAAACAATATTTTTGAAACCGCGACTGATTTTTAAGGGTGGAGCATGGATCCCCAATAGAGGCACTCGGGGATGACGTTGTGGCAGTGCTCGAAAAACACGATGCGTTTAATTGCCATGTTAATATTTTAACGCGTTTAATGAAAGAACAGGAGCATCAATGAAAAAGATAATAAAGACAGACAACGCCCCGGCGCCGGTGGGGCCATACTCTCAGGCGGTGCGGTACGGTGACATCCTTTACCTGTCCGGGCAGATAGCTATCGATCCAGCGTCGAACACAATGATCACCGATGGTGTCGAGGCTGAGACAGAGCAGGTGTTGAAGAATATCGCGGCGGTGTTGACCGCTGCGGGGAGTTCGCTCGACAAGGTACTCAAGACAACATGCTTTCTCGCGAATATGGATGATTTTGGGAAATTCAACGCGATATACGAGAAATACTTCGGTGAGTCAAAGCCGGCGCGCAGCACTGTGCAGGCTATGAGACTACCGAAGGGCGCGCTTGTCGAGGTCGATCTAATCGCGTATATCTAGTCTTTCGCGGTGCAGAAGACGTACCCATCCCCTTTGAATGTCACCCACTTCGAGTCTTCGCGGCGTTTGAAGAGTCTTTCTTCGCTGTCAACAATGCGTGTTTTCAGTTTACCGTACCAACCGATGATGTATTCTAGTTTTATCGCGAGCGGATTCTCAGCGTTGATGAGTTGGGTGAACGGCTTATCCTTCGTGAGGAGCGCTACCGAGCCAGAACCGGAAAGCTTCACCAGTTCAAAGCTCTCTGCGAACTTCTTTGAGGTATTTTCGTACTTGATCCCGTTATCAAAACCGAGCAGGCAATCCTCCTTCACGTAAAAAGTCTCTTTTTTCATATTGAAGGTCAAAAGCTCTCTCTTCCCGAGGCTAAGTATCAAAGAACCCTTCCCGTAGACATTATATATCGGATCGCCGGCATTGCCGAGCAGGGTGTTGGTCTGTTTTTTAGATACGATCCTGTAAACGCCCTTAAAGTCCAAGCTACCGCTGAACGATTCGAGCAGAGAAAGGCGCGTGAACATATTATCCTTGATCTTGTAGCGTAAAAGACCTTTATAGGTATCCATGAACTCTGACTCCGAAGAGCTTTTAAAGGCATTGCGGTTCAGCTCGCTAGAGATAAAAGCGAGAGTAGGTACACCCTTCGGCGTATCTTTGGGAACTTCTTTTATTATCGGTGGGGGGGGCTGCCGTTTCAGTTCCTTTTTCACTTCGGGCTTTTTAGGCGAGTTTTTTTTCACTGATAGTGGAATTGCCGGAGCGTTTTTTTCAGCTTTTTTTAATAGAGCAGTGACTTCTTTCAGCATCTTCTTGCTACCGGTTTCGGTAAATATATCGTACGCTTCTTCGAGGTTTCCTTTTTTCATGTGGATAAGCCCGATGTAGTTTTTTGCCTTTTTGTTTTTCGGGGCAAACTTAACAGTTTTTATGAACTCCTCAAACGCAAGATCAAGCAACCCTTCTTTAAAATATATTATACCGAGGTTAAGGTGCAGGGCTGGGAAATTCGGCACTTTTTCGAGCATCTTCTTGTAGAGCCCCATCGCCTCACTATGAAGCCCGAGCTTAAAAAGCACCAACCCATAATAGTTTTGCACTTCCTTATCGGCTGGATATTTTTCGTAGAGGTTAGCGAATATATCCTTCGCCTCGACATAGTTAGCAGCTTCGAAAAGCTCATGCCCCTTTTTAATCATTGTTGACAATTTCGTTGGCGCCATGTTAGTCCCCTCGACTTATTCGGTTATTTTTCATCTTCAATGAAACTACTCAGGTACAACACTATTTCGTCAGTACGGTAGATATCATACCTTATCATGTTGCCAAGTTTTTTTAACTCTAACAGTATCGAGAACATATCCGGGAATCTTACATCGTTTTTTATCTCGTCATATCGGCTGAAGAGCTCCTGTTTGTTCCCGGAAAAAGAAACTTCCTTATCTCTTAATATAAGAATCTGGTCAGAAAAATCAAGGAAATTTTCAATTTCATGCGTTATACATATAATAGTCTTCCCCTGCTTATGCAGTCGTCTGATGATTTCTATAAGGCTTTTTTTCGTCTGGTAGTCAAGCCCGACAGTCGGCTCGTCAAAGATTATCAGCTCCGGGGAGTTGATGAGGATGCACGCGATCGCCGCTTTGCGTTTTTCTCCGGTAGAGAGGCTGAAGCTCACACGCTCTCTATACGTGTCAAAATCAAGCCCCACGAGGGTCAGCGCGTCTTCTGCGCTTTTTGTGATCTCATCGGTGCTGAGCCTCCCCTCGCGCCGCAGAACAAATGTTACATCCTCAAACACCGTCCGTTCAAACAGCTGTTGCTCAGGTGTCTGAAAAATCATGCCGACTCTTTTTTTGAGCGCTTTGTTTTTTTTGGAGAAGACGTTCATCCCCTCAAAAAGCACCTTGCCGCTAGTTGGGTTTGTCAGACCGGCGGCGATCTGGGCCAGGGTGGTCTTACCGGCACCGCTTTTGCCGCAGATCAGCGCGAACTCACCTTTCTTTACGCTTAGGTCGATATTGTTCAATATGCTTGATGATATGTCTGGATTATAACTGAAAGATACGTTTTTAAGCTCAACGTCCACTTTAGGATATTTTCGTTATCGAGTTATTTTCATCGACGTACACCAGCGTTGGTTTGTGCTGCTGAGCCTCGCCTTCGTGCAGAAGCGCGAAACTCGCGATGATAATTATATCACCCTTCTTTACGAGGTTCGCGGCCGC
>JAJRXV010000103.1 GCA_024276115.1 Deltaproteobacteria bacterium | reverse complement strand
GAAGCTATAATGGTGCTTGACATGTGTGGTAGTGTAGAAATCGCGGAGCTGTATGGAGATCGTCACAGGTCTGATTTGCTTAAAATAATGGGTGAAAAGGTCGATGAGGTGATTAATAAAAATAATAAACTGTTTGTAACGGGTACAGGTGATGGATTTCTAATCACTTTTGATAAAACGTATGAAGCCATGTCTTCAGCTGTAGAAATATTATCACACTTTCAGGATTACAATAATAGTGTAGAAGATAAGTGTAAGATTAACCTGCGCTTCAACATAAACTATGGGGAAGTGCAAGTAGTAATGCGTCCGGTAGAAGATAGAAATGGTTTAATAGTAGACGCTACCTTTCGGCTTGATAAAGCGCGTGGAAAAGAAAAAAATAAGATAACAATAACAAGCCGAGCAAAGAAAGTATTAGCTAAAGAGTCAAATCATGCTTTTAATATTCAGTCCTTAGGAGAGGTCGAGTTCACAGGAATAGAAGGCAAGCATGAAATATTCGAGGTTGATTGGACATGATTATGTAAATCGGCTCGTTGTTAAGCTCAATATCGTTACGTTTCATTCGCATAACACCGCTCAGGAGCGCCGGTCTGGCGTGGAATCTTGTTCCCAACAACATTTTGTCTGACCTGCCGCCCCATTTTGACAGCTTAAACTACCGCGAAGCGGAGCGCCACCCACTCGCCTTCGCTTTTTGACGACACCAGTTTTACCCCGGTAAAAGCCGCTATTACATCACCCTTCTGCTCGTCTAGTATACCTGAGAGAATCAGCTCCCCGCCCGGCTTGACAGCTTTTGTCAGTTGCTCGCTTATATCGATCAGAATATTCGCGAGGATGTTCGCCAGCACAATGTCATACTGCCCGGTGACCTCGTCGATGCCGTGGCATCCGAGGGTGATCGCGTTGGCGACACCGTTTTTGGCGATGTTCTCCTCAGCGGTCTCCACCGCGATATCATCTATGTCGAACCCATAGATCTCTTTGATTCCGAGTTTCGCGGAGGCTATCGCTAGGATACCGCTACCGGTGCCGGCGTCGAGCATGTTGACGGCTTTTGCTGTGTCTCGGCGCCCGCTGAGGATTTCGTCTATGTAGTCAACGCACATTTTTGTGGTGGGGTGGTTCCCGATCCCGAACGCCATCTGCGGGTTGATGATGATAACGTGTTCCCCTTCGGTCGGCGCGTACTCCTCGTAGTCGGGTTTAACGACGATCCGTGGCGAGACCTTTATCACGGAGAAGTATTTTTTGTAGCCTTCTCTCCAGTTTTCGTTTTCGCGCCACTTTTCGATAACAGCGTACTCATCAAAATCTGGGAAGTGCTTCATGAGTTGCGCGGCGTAATCGTCTAGCCCGGCTTTTATCCCTGCAAAGTCTGTTTTTGAGGCAAAGTACGCGGTGATACCGGGATCTGTGGCGGTTTTTTCGCCATTGTTGATAAAGATGTTCTCCTCGACCGCACCGAGCGCGCCCGCCGTAACGAGAAAGGCGCAGAGCGCTTCGGCTACAGAGGTCGAGCATTTGATTTTTACTTCGTAATATTTTTTATCAGTCATATAAGTATATTATTATATTACAAAATAATTGACAAGGATTAATTTTCATGTATACTTTATATGAAGGTAAATTCGAAAGTGGGGGTATATAAATGACTGATAGAAAGAAGAAAACTCCAAGTCATATTCGAGAGATAGAGGAGGGGCTTTATTCCCTTGCGCATAAAGCCGCCGATATGTTGCAGCTTATATCAGAAGGGTTTAACCTTCATAGCAAAAAGCACCTGTTAGAGGCGGAAAAGCTCGCCAAGGCTGTGCATGATGCTGACAAAAAATACACAACCGCTCTCGTAGAAGAGCTGAAAAAGCATAAAGACGAGCTGAACCAGGTGAAAGAACTGATTCCGGTACCGGGTCACATCGAGAGGATCGGGGATTATTGCGAGAGTATTATCGTGGTGACAAAATCAAAGATCAAGGATGGCGTTCTTTTTAGTGACAGAGCGGCCTCAGAGGTCAACCACCTGTTTAAGGGACTTAATGAGCTGATTAAGAGCGCGGGTGATATCGTGCTGACGAAAAACGCGCTCCTGACGAGACACCTGCTCAACGAGACGAAAAAGCTCGACGAATACGCTAATGATTGCGCGACGTTACACGAAGAGCGACTCGTCCTCGGGATATGTAACCCAAAGGGATCATCCCTCTTTCTTGATATCCTGGATTCGATCAGAGGTATCGCCTACCACTTAGGTAAGATAGCTGAGACGACTCTGGCGATGCACTCATAATCTTCTGATTTTAGAACACTTTATTTCATTATCCGGGGTCACTCCCGGATAATGAATTTTTCCGCGAATATAGTCATAAGACCACCAAGCATAATATAACCTACCAGAACCTCTAACGAAACGAATATTTGCGCGGCGAAGTTGAGCGGTACGACATCCCCGAAGCCGAGCGTCGTGAATGTGACTATGCTGAAATATACCGGTGTGAACCATGTGAGCGCGGAGTTCACCAGCACTTTCGGCAGGAATCCGTTGTTGAACTCGACCATACCGCCACCCTTCTCGAGCATTTCTGGCGTTACCCCCTCGCCCGCCCCGAATATTGTAGCAAAGAGCAAAACAACGATGCAGGCAGTAGCAAACCAGCGGAATATCGAATGCCCGTAGTTGCATGTGTAGCGCCAGAGCGGCGCCCATAAGAGCTTGTTTATCTTGCTCTTTTTGACAAATCCGTCGATAAACTGCTGCTTGATGATGAAGCTTTTCAGCTCACGGTTGTTGGCCCAGTTTATGTTGTTGGTATTGACCCCGAGGAAGGTCGTGCGGTCATTATAGTGCCCGTAACGGTAGTGCTTTTCCGCCCTTTTTTTTGATAGTATCGGTAGTAAGTACTTATACGCGCTGAGCTTTACGTAGCGCAGGTTCGCGTGGTTCAGGTTAAGGTAGCAGAGGTTCGCGTTGTAGATGTTCGCCTCCCGAAGGTTGCTCCAGCGCAGATCAGCGTGCTCGAGGCGCGCACCGCTGAGCAGGACGCGCCGCAGGTTTGACCAGCGGATATCCGCGCGTTCGAGGCTTGCGCCACGCAGGTCGGCATCTTCGAGATCGACACGACTCAAGAGCGTATGATCGAGGTTCGCCCCTGAGAGCTTCACCCCCTTCATCATCGAGCCGCGAAAGTCAGCGCCAGCGAAGTTGGCGTAACGAAGATCGACCCCGCTCAAGTCAGACGCTTTCAGGTTCGCGCCGCGCAGGTTGAAGTCCACAAAACGCGTCCCCTCCTTCGCGCGCTTTCGTAGCATTGTACCGATGTTGAAGTTGTACTTCGCGAGCGCCTCCTTCAACTCCGGCGACTTCTCGCAGCATATCTGCTTTATCGTAAAATCGTCCTTCTGGATGTCAGAGTGCCAGAAGCAAAGCCCCTCCTCATACACCGGCTCCTCACACTTATATTTATGCTTGCCGCTCTCATGAGAGCATATTTTTGTTTCTGGTTCTCGCATTTTTTTTTTGTTTGCGCTCCTTGATGGTTAATAGTAAAGTTACCACTTAATTGCAACCGTTTTTTGATGGGGTAGACTCGGCAGTACCCCGACCTTGTATCTTGATTTATAGTTATTTTTTGTTTAGTATTTGTAGTTAATAGTAGGGGGAGACCGAACCCAACCTTAGGTCAAAGAACCTGCTCCGTAGATTAGCCCCCCGCTCATCCGCCAATAATAACGAACATTATCTTAGGCATATTTTAACCTGCATGAACAACGTTGTCAAGGTGGAATCGGGCGGGGCAGCGCCGTGCTTTCCAAAGATAACAGTTAAAACTCCTGCTTGAACAAAATCTTGGAGGTGTGTATGAATAAGTTTTATTGTGGGAGTGTTGCCAAATAGACAAATTCGCGTATTTTCAAAAAAGCTGTCCCTGTAAGTACCGATAAAAAGGGGGGGGGGCGGTGCGACCAGCATCGCGATGCTCGGGAGTTTAGTGGGAATCCCCCCTAAGGTGGATTGGGCAACATGCCCTTGAAGGGGTAAAAAACGGGGTATCTCCAGATAAAAACAGCTTGACTATCTCTGAGAAAAAATATAAAAATATAAAACAATTCAAATTTAATTCTAAACAAATGAGGCACACAAAATGAAAAAGTTTCTAAAATTATGTACTGTAATGTTATTATTATCTTTATCCGCGTTCGGCTGCTCCTCTGGCAGTGATGGTGGTGGGGCTACTGCCGGATTCGCGGTTGAAACTGTAGCGCCGGAAGCCGACGCGACCGACGTTCTTGTGGATCAGGTTATCTCGATCACTTACGCAAGCGATGTTGACGCTACTTCAGTCACAGCGACGACATTTTATGTAAAAAAAGTCACCGATGGTTCGCTGGTTTCTGGTACGGCGAGCGTTTCAGGTAAGACAGTGACGTTCACACGCGACTCTCAGGCGCAATACCCGTTCGATCTGCTACTACCGGGAACTGAATACGCTATCGTCACCGCGGGTATCACCGGTACTGACGGTACAATCCTTCCGTCGAGTGAAGATAGTTTTACAACGACCAGCTACAACCGTCTCTCATCATCTATCGCGAGCGGCTCAGCGGCATCATCTTATGTTATCGATGTCAGAAAAGCGAGTGACATCTCTGATGGTATCATCAAAAGTAGTAATATTATTGACTATGACACTATTATTTCGGGGAATCTCTCAGCGCTTCCGACGAACTTGGCGCAACCGCTACTATTCGTTTCGCAGTCCGGCAAGAAGAGCGATATAGCGGCATCATACGCTGCGCGCGGTGGTTATTCGGTGGTCAAGACTCTTGAGGGGGGTATGGATGACTGGGTAGAAGGGAATTACCCGATGGCGCATCTTTATTTTACGCAAATGCAGCATGACGCGGACGGCCCTTTGATGATAAATATGGGGTGGGATATGGTCGCGACAAACCAAGCTACTTGTGAGTATAAATTGCTACAAGACTCTAAGGTGATAGTGGATTGGACTTCTACCTCTGAAAAAGCTTCTCCAGAATAATCGACCTCGATGGAAACTATGAGTTTTACCTCCGATTTCCTGATGACGACCTAACAACAATATCAATGAAATTTGTGATAACCGGCTGTGGCTGACATGGCGCTCCTGCCCTTCAGTTTGAAGGCGCCTGTTACTAATAAGAGCTTTACCGGTTATAAAAAGAACTGTTACATCGCGGTGTTCGGGACGACGGTAATATGTTTACGCATAAAAACAGGCTGTGCAGAGGTCTTTTTTTTATCAAGGCAACAAAATATCCAGAGCGCCTTTGGCGATAGTCACTTTTTTCGGGAGCACTCCGATAGCATCTCCGTCAGCTTGAATAGAACATCGGCTCTCGCTTTCGAGCGTTATCTCTTTCGCCCTAAAATACGTAAGTTCTTTGAACCTGTGTTGGGTTCTGAATATCACATGAAAGAGGAATCTGAGAATAGCGAGCGGACCCTTCTTCCTAAGGACGCACGCCTGAAGGTCATCCTCAAAAAATGACGCGTCAGGATTGATAATGATGCCCTTCCCGGCGTAAAGCTTCATGTTCGAGATAATCACGCTGTAGCCTTTGTACCGCTTCCCGGCGGCAGTGACAGTGATCTTCGGAAATTTGTAGGTGAACAGCATCAAGATGCCCTGCAACATGTAGGCGAACTTACCGAGAAAACTCTTCAGACCGCCATGCACCTTGTAGGCGACGAGCGCGTCAAAACCGGCGGAGAGCATCAGGATGAAGTACATACCATCCACCCTGCCGAGGCTCACCTTTTGCGGCTTGTTTTTGAGCAGCACATCGCACGCGCCGTACGGATCGAACGGTATCTCTGTCTCGAGCGCGACGACATTCACAGTCCCCATCGGTATCAGCCCGAAGGTGATACCCCGCCCGGCAATACCGTTTATCACCTCGTTTAGGGTTCCGTCACCACCGGCGGCGACAACGACATCGTACTCGTCTGATTTTACCGCGGCGGCAAAATCAGACGCGTCGCCCCTCTTGGTGGTCAGGCGCAGAGTCACTTCAGCCCCCCTCTCTTCGAGGTAGCTTTTTATTTTTTCGGCGCTTATCTTTTTGAATCCGCCCGCATTCGGGTTCGCGATGATGAAGATTCTCATAGTGGTATTTTTGTAACTAAGCGATATTTATTTACTGTCTCATTAATGAAACCTAAAACCTTGCAACCGTAGTCCTACGGTTGCAAGGTTTCAGGTTTTGGTTGGTTTGTCGCTTTCTCCTGCTTTTACTTTAGCGGTCTTATCTTTTTTCCCGATGTTTTTCAGCATGGATAATGGACCTGAGAGCACATAAGCTGATATAATCAAAAAGAGTGTAATAACCGGTTCCGCTATGATAACGAGTAGCAGTATAACCGCGAAAACAAGTGTCTGGAACGGTTTTTTCTTCGCGACATTGAGGTCCTTAAAGCTGAGGTATTTTACGTTACTCACCATCAAAAAAGCGACAAAAAATGTCATGATAGGCATGATTATTTTCTTGTCGATCGCGCCTTCACCACCAAGCTTATAATACATCAATATAGTCGTACTCACCATCATTGCCCCGGCAGGGATAGGCATACCGTTAAATACGCTCTTCTCGACCGTGTTGACCTGGACGTTGAACCGCCCGAGCCGAAGCGCACCACATATAACATATAAAAACGCCGCGAGCCAACCGAGCTTACCATAAGGCACAAGCGCCCACTGATACATCATTACGCCAGGCGCGACACCGAAGGACACCAGGTCGGCGAGAGAATCGTACTCAATACCGAACTTGCTCGCGGTACCGGTCAGGCGCGCGACCTTACCATCCAGCCCGTCACAGAGCGCGGCCGCTATAATAGACATCGCCGCGACTTTGAACTCCTGATGTATCACCTGTATGATAGCGAAAAAACCAAACGCAAGCGACGCCGATGTGAATAGGTTAGGGAGGATGTAAATTCCCTTTTTCATAGTGTCATACTTCTCAGACTCTTTAAACTTGGCGAGCGTGCCGTTCTTCTTTGCTTTCTCTTCGTTACTTTTAGCCATGTTTCAAGTACCCCAAAACTTCTCCGGCCTTTACCTTTTGACCTATTTTCACCGTTATCTCGCTGTCAGGCGGCAGATAAACATCGAGCCTGGAGCCGAACCGGATCAGCCCGTATCGTTTCCCCTTCTCGACTTTCTGCCCCTCTGTCGGGTATGAGACGATACGTCTCGCGATGAGCCCGGCGATCTGCACCACCAGCACAAGCGCTTTTGAGGGCGTCTCTATCAACATCATGCTTCGTTCATTATGCTCAGAAGCTTTGTCCCACTCCGCGTTGAAAAACTTGCCAGGGTGATACTTTATCTTTTTGGCGACACCGGTGACAGGGACGCGGTTAATATGCACATTAAATACATTCATAAAAATGCTGACCTTGATAGCTTTGGCGTTCAGGAGGTCGTTTTCGTCATACTCCTCAGCCTTTATGATTCTGCCATCAGCGGGCGCGACTACGCTTCTCGCGTCCCCATCGATATTCCTCTTCGGGTTCCTGAAGAAGTAAATAGTGAATATCGTAAGGATAAAGAAGAAATACCCGA
This sequence comes from Deltaproteobacteria bacterium, assembly GCA_024276115.1. Taxonomy (GTDB): domain Bacteria; phylum Desulfobacterota; class JAJRXV01; order JAJRXV01; family JAJRXV01; genus JAJRXV01. The sequence continues at coordinate 14,213 of JAJRXV010000103.1, read as the reverse complement.
CACCCCTCAGGGCAGCGTTATTCCCGTACCAAACGAAGGCATCCCCCACCAGCGAAAATAGCAGGATAAAAGGGATACCTTCCTTAGCAATTGGACTACTTTGATTTTTCATATATTGATCGCCTGACTAGTTCTTCTTCTTGTCAACGATCTTGCCCTTTTGGAGCCATGGCATCATGCCACGAAGCTTCTTACCGACTTTTTCTATGTCGTGTGCCTCAGCGTTGTTTTGAAGAGCGTTGAATACCGGCTTGTTAACTTTGTTTTCGAGCATCCAGTCTCTCGCGAACTCGCCATTTTGTATCTCGGTCAATATTTTCTTCATCTCTTTTTTGGTATCGCTAGTGATGATTCTTGGACCTCTTGTCATGTCACCAAACTGCGCTGTGTTGCTGATAGAGTATCTCATATTAGCGATTCCGCCCTCATGGATAAGGTCTACGATCAGCTTGAGCTCATGCAGGCACTCAAAGTACGCCATCTCTGGGGAGTATCCCGCTTCGACGAGTGTCTCATAACCAGCCTGGATCAGCGCGGTAGTTCCGCCGCAAAGCACAACCTGCTCACCAAAGAGATCTGTCTCTGTCTCCTCGCGGAATGATGTCTCGATGATACCGGCACGCCCGCCACCGATAGCGCTCGCGTATGCCAACGCGATATCCTTAGTGTCATTTGTTGAATCCTGGTGGATAGCGATCAATGTCGGAACGCCGCTGCCACGTGAGTATTCGTGTCGCACGAGATGCCCTGGCCCCTTAGGCGCCGCCATAAATACGTTAACATCTTCTGGTGGATCTATCTGCCCGAAATGGATGTTGAAACCATGCGCGAACGCAAGGTACTTGCCCGCTGTCAGGTTCGGCGCGATATCTTCCCGGTACATATCTCCCTGGAGCTCATCTGGTACGAGTATCATAATTATATCAGCTGCTTTTGCCGCCTCTGCGGTAGTCATTACTGTCAGTCCGGCAGCTTTTGCCTTCTCTATAGACTTGCTTCCTTCTTTCAGTCCGACAATCACGTCGATACCACTATCCTTCATGTTGTTCGAGTGCGCGTGACCCTGGCTCCCGTAACCGATAACAGCTACCTTCTTATTCTTTAACAGCTCTAAATTCGCGTCCTTATCATAATAAACCTTCATGTATGCAACTCTCCTTTTTTATATTCTTCAAGTTTTTTTACTTCTCTTTCTTTACTTCTTTGCACTCTTGTCACTTCTAGCTATCGCTATCGTCCCGCTACTAACGATCTCAACAACACCGATCGGCTTGAACAGTTCAAGTATAGCGCTGATCTTGTTCTGGTCTCCGGTCAGTTCTATGGTGTAAGCCGTCGGTGATACGTCAACGACTTTTGCCCTGAATATATCTGTAATACTAAGCACTTCTGAACGAGTATCATCATTCGCCTTCACCTTGACCAATATCAGCTCCCGATCTATATAGTCGGTACCGGTAAAGTCGGTGACTTTGATGACCGTTATAAGCTTTCGCAATTGTTTGGTTATCTGCTCGACAATCTCGTCACTGCCACGTGTTACGATCGTCATCTTAGAGACGTCTGGATCGAGCGTTTCAGCCACGCAAAGCGACTCGATGTTAAACCCACGACCGGAAAAAAGCCCCGAAATCCGTGATAATACACCAAATTCATTCTCGACCAAAACTGAAATTACATGTCGCATATTTATCTCCTGAAACCTTAGTGCAGTTTATATTAAAATATACTGCGAATTTTATTAAGCTCTGACAGGCAACCGACCTTCGCAGGGGCGAATCTTCTATTCGCCAAAAAGCAAAGTTGCTGTCACTAAACCGCTAGACCAACAGCATCTCTTTTAGTGACGCTCCAGACGGTACCATCGGGTAGATGTTCTCTTCCCGGTCTACGACGAAATCCATCACGACCGGGTGCTTTGTCGCCAGCGCTTCCTTGATGACATCATCAACGTCCGCCGGCGATTCCGACCTCAGTCCGACAACGCCGTAAGCCTCTGCCAGCTTGACAAAATCCGGTTGTACCTCAAGGCATGTCGAGGAGTAACGCTTGTTGAAAAACAGCTGTTGCCACTGCCGCACCATACCGAGGAATCCGTTATTCAAAATCGCGATCTTAACCGGCAACCGGTACTGCTTGACCGTCGCGAGCTCCTGGATATTCATCTGAATACTACCATCACCAGCGATATCGATGACAGTCTTGTCCGGGAACGCTACCTGCGCGCCGATCGCCGCCGGGAAACCATATCCCATCGTCCCGAGTCCGCCAGAGGTCAAAAACGAGCGCGGATGGTTGTACTTATAAAACTGCGCCGCCCACATCTGGTTCTGCCCGACTTCGGTGGTGATAATCGCGTCACCCTTCGTCAGCTCAAACAGCCGCTCGACAACATATTGCGGCTTCGTCTTCGTCTTAGTGTGCTTATAGCCGAGCTTGTGGGCGTTCTCCCACTTATCTACATCCTCGCGCCACTCTTTATATGGATCTGTCTTCGGTGGCTTTTCAGTCTTCATTATATCGAAAGCCTTATTGAGAACATGCTTAACATCACCAACTATCGGAATATCCACCTTCACGTTCTTGCTGATTGACGTTGGGTCTATATCAATATGGATGATCGTCGCGTCAGGGGCGAACTCAGATATCTTACCGGTAACCCTGTCGTCAAAACGGGAGCCGATAGCTATCAGTATATCGCAGTGAGATGTCGCCATGTTAGCGGCATAAGTTCCGTGCATCCCAAGCATCCCCATAAAGAGCGGATCAGTACCGGGAAAGCCGCCAAGCCCCATCAGAGTTGTGGTGACCGGGATGTTCAGCTTCTTCGCAAACTTTGTCAGCTCTTTCGACGCGCCTGACAAGATAACCCCGCCACCGGCGTATATTACTGGCTTCTTAGCCTTATGTATCGCTTTCAACGCCTTTTGTATCTGCCCCTTATGACCTTCGAGAGTTGGTTTGTAGCTCCTCATCGTGTAGGTCTCGGGGTAGTTGAACTCCGTGGAGGCCATCAACACGTCCTTCGGTATATCGATCAGCACCGGGCCCGGACGACCGCTAGCCGCGACGTGAAACGCCTCTTTGATTATTTTCGGTAGATCCTTGACATCCTTCACCAGGTAGTTATGCTTCGTGCATGGCCGGGTTATACCGACTATGTCCGCTTCTTGGAACGCGTCGTTACCGATAAGCGCCGTTGGTACCTGTCCGGTAAAAACAACGATCGGGATTGAGTCCATATAAGCAGTCGCGATACCTGTGACAGTGTTCGTAGCGCCAGGACCAGAAGTAACAAGCGCCACTCCGACTTTCCCTGAACTCCTCGCGTAACCGTCCGCCGCGTGAACAGCCGCCTGCTCATGCCGCGCGAGGTAATGGTTTATGTCAGAGTCAAAAAGTTTATCATAAATATGTATAACAGCACCGCCCGGAAAACCAAAAACGGTGTCAACTCCCTCTTTTTTAAGCGATTCAACAAATATTTCCGCACCTGTTAGTTTCAATGTTATCTCCTAGTTTTGTTCGTTAAACCAAAGAGGGTAGAGTGGGAAAACTCTGCTCCAAGATTATTAACATTCTATGCCTGATACCTATAGCTTCTAACTCGACATAACCGCGCCGGTGTTCGACGAGGTCACAAGCTTCGCGTACCTTGAGAGGTAGCCCTTTTTGATCTTCGGCTCTCTTGGTTGAAAAGCGGCCTGCCTGCTCTTCATCTCCTCAGCGCTGATCAAAAGGTTAAGTTTTCTCGCCGGTATGTCAAGCTCGATCTTGTCACCATCCTTCACCAGCGCTATAGGACCTCCTACAGCCGCCTCTGGAGAAATATGCCCGATACATGGGCCACGCGTCCCGCCGGAGAATCTGCCGTCAGTGATAAGCGCGACGCTGTCACCGAGCCCCATCCCCATTATCGCGGCTGTCGGGGCGAGCATTTCTCTCATCCCAGGGCCGCCTTTCGGACCTTCGTAGCGTATGACCACAACATCGCCTGACTTGATATCGCCAGCCATGATCGCTTTCATAGCGGCTTCTTCAGCATCGTAGACCTTCGCGCCGCCTGTGAATTTCATCATAGCGTCAGAGACGCCGGACTGCTTCACCACAGCGCCGTCCGGGGCGATGTTGCCCTTCAGGACGGCTAGACCTCCTTCGACTTTATACGCGTTGTCTACACTCTTGACAACATCATCGTCTATATAATCGAGAGAGTCTATACGCTCAAAAACTGTATCTTTAGTAACTGTTATGCTATCCTTCACTTTTCCGGCATCTTTAAGCGCCGACTGCACAGCTCTGATACCACCGGCGTAGTGCAGATCTTCCATGAAATTATCCCCGGCCGGTCGCAAATTCACCAACTGCGGGGTCTCTTTGCTCAGGTCATCAAACATCTCGAGCGTGACATTCGTCTCTGTCTCGTTAGCTATCGCGAGCAGGTGCAGTATAGAGTTTGTGGAACCACCGAGCGCGAGATCAAGGCGGATAGCGTTCTCAAAAGCCGCTTCGTTCAACACCTTAGAGGGTGTTACATCCGCCGCGACCATCTCGACTATACGCTCACCGCTGTCAAAAGCTATCCTGCGTTTTTCTGATGTTGCCGCAGGAGCGGTACCGCAGTTCGACAGTGACATCCCAAGCGCCTCGGTGAGGCACGCCATCGTGTTCGCGGTATAAAGCCCCTGGCACGATCCCGGTCCCGGACACGCTTCTATCTCAAGCGAACAGAGTTCATCTTCAGTTATATCACCGACGCGGGCTTTCGCCAACGCCTCAAACGTATCTCTTACGAACGAGAGTTTTTTGCCCTTGCGCCGACCAGCTAGCATCGGTCCTGCCGTAACGACGATAGCCGGTATATCCAGCCGTGCCGCCGCCATCAGCATTCCCGGCGTGATCTTGTCGCAGTTTGTGAGGAGTACCAGACCGTCAAGCGCGTGGGCGCTGGCGATCGACTCCACCATGTCAGCGATCAGCTCGCGAGACGGCAGGGAGTAGTGCATACCTTTATGCCCCATCGCGATTCCATCGCAGATACCCGGTACGCCAAAAATGAACGGGTAGCCACCAGCTGAGTGAACACCTTTTTCGATGAACCGCTCAAGGTCACGCATCCCGATATGCCCCGGGATCAGGTCGGTGAAGCTAGACGCGACACCGATGAAAGGTTTTTTTAAGCCATCTCTTGTTATACCGGTCGCGTGCAACAACGCCCTGTGGGGCGCCCGCTCAAGACCTTTTTTTATCGCGTCACTTTTCAATATCAGATTACTCCTTGCTGTTTATATTGTTTTACCATGGCGAACATTTTATCCTTCGCCGCGAGTTTTTTCTTTTTTAATGTTTTTCGTTTTACTGTATCATCGGTTGATAACGATTGTTTTTTGCTAAGCTTATCGAGCCTTTTTCCATACTCTGAGTGAAGTTCTCTGGTCTTCTTAAATTCTATATTCTCCTTCAGTAAAGCTTCAACAACATCGTCATGTTCTGTCATGGCGTTACCTCCTTAGATTGAAGTTAAAAGAAAATTACCACCAAAAAATGCTGTAACTATACCAATTATACATAATTTAATATTATGTTATTGCGCTGTTTTTGTCAACAATTTATTGATTAGTATTGTAACTTTAAGGTAAAATTTATGGCAAAATCGGCAATGAGAATATCTAGCGCTGAAAAACGCGTAATAAAAGGCTCCCGCGCGACTCCAGTTCTAGACGACGGCAATAGTTCTTTTACATAAAAAAAAAAGGGGGGGGGCCAGCATCGCGACGCTCGGGAGTTTAGGGGAAATCCCCCCTAAAGTGGATTGGGCAACACTCCCCTCATCATTCATAACTATTTATTCATAGAGCTGTACAGCCACTTTATGTCACCGGTGAGCCTCTCCAAGCTCAGGTTCGAGGCCACGTGTTTATGCCCCGCGCTCACGAGCCGCTCCCGAAGCGCTTTATCCTCGATCAACCGCCTCAACTGCCGCGCGAACTCCGGGATATCCTCAGAGGGCGCGAGTAGCCCCCGCTTCTGTTCGCCATCACCGACGAGGTCGCGAACACCGCCGACATCAGTCGCGCAGACCGGCACCTTCGACGCGAACGCCTCGATTATCGACACCGGTGTCCCCTCGTTCTTCGAAGTGAGGGCGAGGATATCGATATCGGCGAACACTTTTTCAATATCGCTCATGTTCCCGGCGAGGGTGAAGCTGGCTGATATACCAAGATCACGCGCGAGGCTCTTCAACTTGCCCTCAGCCGCTTGGCTACCGCCACCGACCAGCAAAAAATGCGCGTCGATACCGGTATCAAGCAAAATCACCTTCGCCACCCGCAAGAACATCTCATAATGTTTTATCGGGGCGATTCTGCCAATCGCGGCGATTATGATCTTCTCAGGCGGGATGCTGAACCGCCCGCGGATACCGCCTTTATACGCCGCGCGGTTTTCAAACGGCTTCAGGTCGATACCGAGCGGGATCATGGCATACTGATCTTTACCGCCAACCTTATATACCTCTGTGAGTTCTTTCTGGAGTTTATTGCTGATCGCTATTATCCTGTCGGTCGCGTGCTTCGCCAGCGTACGTTCTATCGCTAGGAACAGCTTTGCCTTCCCAGGGGAAAAATAGCCATAAAAAGTATGCCCGTGGAACGTGTGGACGACCTTCAGGCGTTTCCCCTTTGAGCGTAGCAGGTTGTAGATATACGCCGCCGCGCGCCCGACAAAGCCCGCTTTTGAGGTATGGGTATGGATTATGTCCGGCTTGAAGCGCTTGATGATGGAGTAGAGCTTGAGCGTGGCGGTAATGTCCGCTACCGGTGATATCGCCCGCTTGAGGCTCGGCAGGTATGTTACCCGCGCACCTGTGCTGAAGGATTTCGTAATGTCATCTTCACCCTCGGGTACGATACCGCTCACGAGGACGCTCTCATATTCGTTATCGTTCAGCGCGGCGGTGAGCCAAAGCGCCTGCTTCGCGGGGCCACCAACGTTTAGACGGGTGATTATCCTCAACACCTTGATTTTTTTCGTAGTTGACACGCCCGTATTATAACGTGACGTGGCAGGGTAGTCAAGTCAGAATCTTTTTTTGAGAAGATAAAAACTGCTTGCTTTTTAGCTCAAGATACATTATTGTTTAGTTTACATAAAAATTAAGAGCGAAAAGGATGTAAAATGGATCAAGTATATATTGATGATTGTTTGAGAGATGGTACTAACAGATTTGAACTGGTGCTTATGATAGCACAGCGAGCGAAACAACTCACAGGTGGACTAAAACCTCTTGTTCAGGACAGAGGCGAAAAATATGTGGTAACCAGCATGCGAGAGATACAAGAAGGTAAGGTGTCTTTTTCGCGTGAAGAGGATGATGAATCATAAATACAAAAAATGTTTAGGTTTAATGATTTACTCGACAACATACTGGCATATAACAAAGACGCGAGCGTTGAGCTGTTACAAAAAGCTTATGTTTTCTCTGCCAAGGTCCATCAGGGGCAAACTCGCCTCTCCGGTGAGCCATATCTAATCCACCCCCTCGAAGTAGCGCACATCCTTACAAAAATGAAACTCGATGACGATTCTATCGTCGTTGGGCTTTTGCATGATGTTGTAGAAGACACTTACACCACTATCGATGAGATACAAGAGATGTTCGGTGAGGATATCGCCACTATGGTCGATGGCGTTACCAAGATCAGTAAGATCGAGAACCGCGATATCGAAGACCGGAAGGCGGAAAACTTCCGCAAGATGATCATAGCTATGGCGAACGATATCCGCGTGATCCTCGTAAAACTCGCCGACCGAATCCACAACATGCGTACAATGTCATTCCAACGACCTGAGCGTAAGACAAAAATATCGCAGGAGACTATGGATGTCTACGCTCCGATAGCGAACCGGCTCGGGGTCTCATGGATAAAGTCTGAGCTTGAGGATCTGTCGTTTATGTATCTTCAGCCCGAGATGTACGAGCGGATAGCTACACGCTTCAAGAAGACGAAGAGTGAGCGGCAGGAGTACATAAAAGAAGTTATCGCCACTATCAACCAAAAGCTGGCTGAGTATAACATAAAGGCGAAAATCTCCGGTAGGGAAAAGCATTATTACAGCATCTACCAGAAGATGGAGAAGCGTGGTCTCACTTTTGACCAGATACATGACATAATCGCGTTTAGGGTGATCGTTGCCGACCTCAAGGATTGTTATGAGGTGCTCGGTATTGTCCACTCCATGTGGAAGCCGGTACCCGGGAAGTTCAAGGACTACATCGGTCTGCCAAAGCCGAACATGTACCAGTCGCTGCACTCTACCATGATCGGTCCATACGGTGAACGGCTCGAGGTGCAGATCCGCACACAGGAGATGCACAAGATAGCTGAAGAAGGTGTCGCTGCCCACTGGCGCTACAAGGCAGGCGCGAAGATCGGGCGCAAAGATGGAACGCAGTTTGAGTGGATAAACAGGATCCGTGAATGGCAAGAGGAGTCAAAGGACTCGGCGGAGTTCATGGATATCATCAAAGAAGACCTCGCCCCGGAGAAGATGATATATATCTTTACGCCCCGGGGTGACGTGAAGGAGTTCCCGAGCGGTTCCACACCGGTTGATTTTGCTTACAGCATTCACTCGCAGGTCGGTAATCAGTGCATGGGCGCAAAGATCGGTAACAAGATCGTACCGCTCAAGCATGAGCTGAAAAACGGTGATACTGTTGAGATAATCACTTCAACAACTCAAAAACCGAGTAAAGACTGGCTCAATTTTGTAAAAACCTCAAGGGCTCGTACCCGTATCCGGCAGTTTTTGAAAGCTGCCGAGCGTGAAAGTAGCATCACGCTTGGGAAGTCGCTTTGTGAGAAGGAGTTCAAGCGATTTAATCTGAGCGTCACCAAGATGACAAAGAGTGGCACGCTGAAGGATATCGCGAAGGAGTTCAACTTTCGGGACGAGGATACTCTGCTCGCCAGTGTCGGTTTTGGTAAGGTCACACCCGTTCAGATACTCGGCAAAGCTCTACCTCATGAAGAGCTGGAGAAGGTGTACAAGAAAAAGGAGACAAAACTCTCCAAGGTTATTTCTAAGTTTAAGAAGAAAAAGCCGAAGCAACGCTCCGCGGTCAAAGTCTTAGGGATGGATAATCTGATGGTCAGGTACGCCAAGTGTTGTTCACCGGTATCAGGGGAGCCTATCATCGGCTACATCACCCGTGGTCGCGGCGTGGCGATCCACACAAAGAGCTGCAAATTCGCCAAAGCGATGAGCGATGAGAGAAGCGTGGCGGTCTCATGGGACGTTCAGGACAAACTCCTCACCTCTGCCATGTTAAGCGTAAGGTGTGATGATAAAAAAGGTATTCTCGCTGAGATCGCGAACACGATATCTAAGACCGAAACAAACATAGCTGATGTGAAGGTTAGGATAATGCCTGATAAAACGGCTATCTGTACCTTCAAAATCGAGGTGCTGGATATCGCGCACCTACAGAAGAATATGAGTAATATTCAGGGTCTAAAGGGCGTGATATCCGTAGAAAGAAAGCGCAGATAACTAAGCGCTTATCTTCTTTACCACCGCGCCTGAGCGGATACATCTTGTGCAGGCATTGATCTTCTTAACAGCGCCATTATCCTGTACAGCCTTTACCTTCTGGAGGTTCGGGTTCCATACCTTCTTTGTTCTGTTTTTAGCATGACTAACATTATTACCTACTTGACGGCCTTTACCGCATATATCGCAAACTTTTGACATTTTGTCGCTCCTTCTAGAAAAATTGAACTTACCGTTTAACATATATAGAGTTTGAATGCAAGTCTTTTTTTACCCGTAGGTCAGATTAAGCGAAGCGAATCTGACAAAAACGTCGGATTCGTCGCGACTCCTTAATCCGACCTACCAGCTATTTCGCGAGTTTTACAATATGTTTTTCGGTTCGTCGGACACCAGTAGTTGTTGCCAGCAAGACGATAAACCCGCCATCACGGGTCTGTTTACCTAAGATAGCATGACCGATTAAGTAGTTGATCTCCGGGAATGTCATCGCCCACACCACTTCACCCTTATTGTCGGTCTTAAACATTAATATATCATAAGGAGAGTTGATGTTCTTATAAAGTTTTGTAATAATATCTATACCCTTATCGTATACGACCTTAAAGGAAGAGGGTTGACTTTGTAGCTCTTGTAGCTTTCTCAGAAGATTGACTGCGAAGCTGTTGCCTTTCTCTCTATTACCGAAGACGACATACCCACCGTCATCAGCCTGTATAGCATGATTACCTAAAATCCTGTCGAAGCGTTTCTCCCACTCTATATCACCTCTGCTATCGAGTTTATACAGGTGTGAGCTCTGCCCACCGGACATGAGGGTGCTGTTGCCCGACATAATATATCCGCCGTCAGAGGTCTGCGTGACAAAAGGGTCATTTAGCTTCGGTAGCTTTTTCTTCCAGAGCGGTATACCATGCTCGTCGAGCTTCATCAGTATAGTTTCACTGCTGACACTCTCTCCGCAGAGCAAGAAACCATTATCATCAGTCAGAATGCCGAGCTTCAGGTCACGAAAATCGAGCCCGAATACGCTCAATATCTTTCCCGTAGCGTCAACCTCAAAAATATTCGCGTATAGGTTCGCGTTGTTCAATATAGCGACAAAAGTCCCGCGCGGAGTCCGGTAGAGCCAGGTATCCTGAACAGCGCCGTTCTTGATTAGACGTTTTGCCCAAATCCTGTTACCGGCATTGTTTATCTTTCGCATCATACCGGAGCTTTTTGGTGTCTTTGGTACGCATATTGTTACAACATCACCATCAGGCGCTTCAACCGCGTCTTTATATATATAATCATTCCTTGCCCAGAGGGTTTCTCCCTCGCTGTCGGTTCTGATTAGCGCGTTACCCGAGAGGAGATACCCACCGTCGGCAGTCACGCAAAGCTTGTTGATACATACGTTATTCAGTTTTTTGACGAACTCCACCGTTGGGGCGTTTGACCTGTTGCACAGGATATAGACGACCGCGACGGAGACTAATATTACCAGTATTATTACTATATAGCGGGTGCGTTTTTTCATAAACCTTGATGCTTCAATTGATATTTGATATTACTTAAAGGTGAACCGGAACTTTACGTCACCGCCGAAGGAGCCTTTCGCGTCGGTGCCTTTGTCCTCCGAGCCGCCGATCAGCGAGAAGCTCTTGCTCAGCGAGTACTCTATGTCGGCCTTCTGCTCATTGGTGCCGGTGATGTCAGTAGCGTAGGTAAAATTCAGACTGTCGCTGATATTCTTTCCGATCACAAGGCGCGCGGATGTCGTGTCAGACGATTCAGAGTAGTACGGGTCGATGCTGAAGTGGTCGAACCCGATTTTTTTGGCGATTCCGAGCTGTTTTTCTATCTCACGCGCGGCAAACTCACCAACGATCTTTATTGTTTGTTGCTTCTGCTGATCATCCTCATAGACAGCTTCCTGCTTCGGGTCGATATCAAAGAACACGAGTTGTACTATCTGCTCCTTATCTAGCGGTGGGTTGGACTCCATCTCAAGCCTTGCTTCGGATATCTCACCGGTGAGGTTAAGAGATATTTTGTAGCTGTCCCCCGAGCCTTGCGGCTTTATATCCTTCTCGGCGAGAATATCGACAAAAGGAGCGGTATACGACTCGTTGGAGAAGCTTATCATCCCCGATACAATATCGAACTCATTGTCGAGTAAGGCGACCTTACCTGTAAGGATTTCTAAATTACCGATTATTACCGGGCTGGTCAGGTAGCCAATGAGGTTTAGGTTGCCCTTTATCTTGCTCTTGATTATGTTGTTGCTGATAAGTATCTCATTTTCTATGTTGATAGCGATATTGCATTTGATCCCTTTTTTCCCTTCTATGAACTCTCGCGGCGCCGCCTTGCGCGATTTGAATTTAGGGATCATATCCTTCAGGTTCAGAGAGCCTTCGGTGAGTTTCGACATCAACGCTTTGCCATCGATGATCTTCACCTCCTGAGTGTACGACAGCTCTAAGACATCCACAGTCCCAGAAAGCGCCATATCGTCTAGCTCGCCCTCAAGTCTCAAGCTCGACGAGGTGTGGGAGTCAATCCCCTTAGGGTAGTTGCTCAGCCCAAAGTCGTCCGCGTCTAAAGCTATGTTTATGTGCGTCGGTTTGAACTTCGCCAGTGTGATGTTGCCGGCGATGTTTACCTTGTTGCCAGCGAGCTCACCCTCTATCTTTTCGATCGAGAGCTCCTTTTGGGAGAAGAGCAGTTTAGCGCTCATCTTCTCAAAATTCCACGGTAGCGCAGCAACCCCAATAACGCCTTTATCTAACTCCACAGAACCGAATATCTCGGGGTCTTTCACATCACCCTTCACATTCGCCTCTAGCGTCGCGGTACCCGAAAAGCGCGTGATATCTTTAGGCAGAAACGGCTTTACCAGCACCATGTTCACGTCACCGATGATGTTCAGGTCCGCCTGCATATCGCTGTCTACTTTACCGGTGACAGAAAAGCTCGAATGCTCCTCGAAAAACTTCAGCCGCTTGATGGTCAGATCACCATCTATGTAAGTGATTTTTATATCACCGTAATTTTTTACCTCGAACATGCTCTCGACTACCCCACCAGACTCAGCGGACGTTGTAACAACAGCGTCAAGCGCGGTAGTCCTCACCGTCAGCAGGTCAGAGGTCACTGTTATGCTCCGCTTTGAAAAATCTTCGAGACTACCGGCGACCGCGACCTTGACTTTCAGCTCGCCATCTATCTCATCAGGGAACTTTACATTAAAACCCCGTATAAAATCAGGGTAGTTAATCGCTTCAGGAGTTTCTAGAGTGAGCTCGTACGTCTTTTTGTTCATATAATCTATCGCGCCGCGGATAAGTAGAGCGTTTGAGTAGCACTTACCATCAATATACAACACGTCATTCTTACTGTTCAGTTTTATGCGAAAATCGTTCAGTTTGAGGCTGTTTTGGCGGATATCGTATAGGTTTATCGCGCCGTTTACCCCCTTTAAATTCGCCAGCAGGTCATTTGCGCTCTTGATCGACATGAGATTGTCGAGCCGAAACTCTAAGTCTACCTCTGTGCGGCAGTCGATCCCCTTTGTGTCCGCGACATACTTCTTTATATCCTTCATCAGCAGGTTGTCGATGTTTAGCTGTACTTTTGTCAGGTCAACGTCGCCAGCTTCATACATAAAGTTCACTGCGAGGTCTACTTTTTTCTCCAGCCCGGTGAGGGTCATCAACCCGGCTTTATTGCTATAATCGAACGAAAATCCTGTCTCGTCAAACTTTTGCCCGCTGACCACGAGGTCATTTATCTTCAAATTCGATTTAAGGCTTTCTAAGCTCTCTAACTGCTTCTCTATATTTTTCAGGTCGTCAAGGTCGAGCTTTGTCCGCAGAGCGAAAGTACCATTGACTATCGCTTTTGTACCTTTTCCCTGCCCGATGATCGACATGAGAGCGGCAACATCAAAATCATGGAATCCAGCCGCGAAGGTAACATCATCGAACTTGCGCCCCTTTAAGCTCACGTCAAGGTCGAGCGCGTCCCCGAGGAAATCACCCTGCAGCGATATATTATCGCTACTGTAACCGAGCGTAAACGCTGCCGGAGCGACGACATTACCGTTATATTTTATAGCGTTCAGTGAGACAGCTGACTCGACGATGACATCGTCAACCGAGCCGCGCACCCTGCCGGACGCGCCTAACCGCGCCGAAAAATCGATATCGTTCTTCTTGAGCAGACGCAGAACTTCCTTCACGTCGAGCCCCGAGACTTCGTAATTCAGGTCGAGTTTTTTATCAAAGGAGATATCACCCTTCACCTTCACACTGGTGTCATCTTTGGTGACAACGACATTCGTCAGCGCGAGGAGATCCTTGTACGCTTTCCCTTTGAGCTTAACGCTCGCGTGCTCGCCGAAAATGTGCATACGCGGCAATGAAAGGTCAAACTCCTCTACCAGGTCGGCAGTCGTGCCGCTGACAGCCACCTTGCCACTGAACGCGCCGCCCAAACCATCGAGCACCGCTACTCGCTCCTTCAGCGCGCCGATCTCGAGCAGAAGGTCGTTGACATCACCAAGTTCCGCTTCGTTGATATCGAGCGAGAGCGCCAGAGCCACCTCGGGAATGATATCTATACTACCGTTCGCCGTGAGGTCAAACGCGTCCTTCTCGATGTTCAAT